>NZ_FWWT01000009.1 GCF_900176035.1 Desulfonispora thiosulfatigenes DSM 11270
CTACCATGTCTGCTTTGTTTAACCATACAACTAATGATGGTACACCTACTTGACGTGCAAGTAAGATATGCTCACGCGTTTGTGGCATTGGGCCATCTGCTGCACTTACTACTAAGATTCCACCGTCCATTTGTGCTGCACCTGTAATCATGTTCTTTACATAGTCAGCGTGACCTGGGCAGTCTACGTGTGCATAGTGACGATTTTCTGTCTCATACTCTACATGAGAAGTATTGATTGTAATTCCTCTTTCTCTTTCTTCTGGTGCTTTATCGATTTGGTCGAATTTTTGTGCTGTTGCTCCACCTGCTTGAGCTAATACGTTTGTGATTGCTGCTGTTGTTGTTGTTTTACCATGGTCTACGTGACCTATTGTTCCAATATTAATGTGTGGCTTATTTCTTTCAAACTTTGCTTTTGCCATCGTTTATTCCTCCTTAATTAACTAATTAAGCACCTTGCTTTTTAGTAATAATTTCTTCAGCTATACTTTTTGGAACTTCTTCATAATGAGTGAATTGCATTGTATATGTTCCACGTCCTTGTGTTTTAGAACGCAAGTCAGTTGCATATCCAAACATTTCTGATAGTGGTACTAAGCCTCTAATAACTTGAGTATTAGTTCTGGCTTCCATGCCTTCAATTCTACCACGTCTTGAATTCACATCGCCCATTACATCTCCCATGTACTCTTCAGGAACTGTAACTTCAACTTTCATGATAGGTTCAAGAATACAAGGATCTGCTTTTCTTGCTGCTTCTTTAAAGGCCATTGAACCTGCAACTTTAAATGCCATCTCAGATGAGTCAACATCATGATAAGATCCATCTACTAAAGTAGCCTTTACATCAACCGTAGGGTATCCAGCCAAAACACCTGAATCCATAGCTTCTTTGATACCATTATCAATTGGAGCAATATATTCTTTCGGAATTGATCCACCGACAATTTTACTAACAAATTCATAACCTTTACCTGGCTCGTTAGGCGAAAATACTACTACGCAGTGTCCATATTGGCCACGTCCACCAGATTGTCTTACGAACTTTCCTTCAGCTTTGTACTCTTTGCGAATAGTCTCTTTATATGCTACTTGTGGTTTACCAACCTGAGCGTCAACTTTAAATTCTCTTAACATACGATCAACTATAATTTCTAAATGAAGTTCACCCATTCCACGAATTAAAGTTTGTCCAGTTTCTTGGTCTGTATTTGTCTTAAATGTTGGATCTTCTTCAGCTAGTTTTCCTAATGCAACACCCATTTTTTCTTGGTCTGCTTTAGTCTTAGGTTCAATAGCAACCGCAATAACTGGCTCAGGAAATTCCATAGATTCTAAAATCACTTTGTTATCTTCAGCAGATAAGGTATCTCCTGTTGTAACATCCTTTAAACCAACAGCTGCTGCTATATCCCCAGCGTGTACTTCATCGATTTCTTCTCTAGAGTTTGCATGCATCTGTACTAATCTACCAATTCTTTCTCGTTTACCTTTAGTAGAGTTATATACATAAGAACCTGCTTTTACTGTTCCAGAATATACACGGAAATAACTTAACTTTCCGATGAAAGGATCCGAAACAATTTTAAATGCTAAAGCTGCAAACGGCTCTTTATCATCAGATGGCACAACAATTTCTTCTTCAGTATCTACTGAAATTCCAGTGATAGCAGCAACATCAGTTGGTGCAGGGCAATAATCTACAACACCATCTAAAAGTGCTTGCACACCTTTGTTTTTGAAAGCTGATCCACAAAAACAAGGGATAATTTTAACATCTATTGTTGCTTTACGAATAGCAACTTTTAACTCTTCAAGAGAAATTTCTTCTCCTTCAAGATATCTCATCATTAATTCTTCATCAGTCTCAGCTACCGATTCAACTAACTTTTCACGGTATTCTGCAACTTGATCTTTCATATCATCAGGAATCGGTTGTTCTTCTGATTTAGTACCTAAATCGTCAATATACACATTTGCAGTGTTTTTAACTAAATCTACATATCCTACAAATGTATCTTCCGATCCAATAGGTAATTGCATCGGAACAGGATTTGCACCTAATCTTTCTTTTATTTGTCCAACTACATTTAAAAAGTCAGCTCCAACTCTATCCATTTTGTTTACAAATGCAATACGTGGAACATTGTACTTGTCTGCTTGACGCCATACTGTTTCAGATTGAGGTTCAACCCCACCTACAGAACAAAATACAGCAACCGCACTATCAAGTACGCGTAAGGAACGTTCAACCTCTACAGTAAAATCAACGTGCCCTGGCGTATCTATTATATTTATACGGTTACCATTCCACTGGGCAGTAGTGGCAGCAGAGGTAATTGTAATACCTCTTTCCTGCTCTTGAGCCATCCAGTCCATGGTTGCAGCACCTTCGTGCGTCTCACCTATTTTATGTGTTTTACCAGTATAAAAAAGTATACGCTCAGTAGTAGTGGTTTTACCTGCATCAATATGAGCCATAATACCTATATTTCGTGTTTTAGCTAATGGAAAGGCTCTAGCCACGATAAATCCTCCTTTTAGCCATTGTAAGGTTATCCCAAACAACAAACCAACTAAATTTTCTTACCAGCGATAATGAGCAAAAGCTTTATTGGCTTCAGCCATTTTATGTGTATCTTCTCTCTTTTTAACTGCTCCACCTGAACTATTTGCCGCATCCATAAGTTCACCAGCTATTTTTTCAGATATTGTTTTTTCGCCTCTTTTACGTGAATAAGTTACTAACCAACGGATACCTAAAGTTTCTCTACGCTCTGGTCTTACTTCAATAGGAACTTGATAGTTAGCTCCACCCACACGACGAGCCTTTACTTCTAATACTGGCATTATATTTTTCATTGCTTCTTCAAATACTTCTAGAGGATCTTTACCAGTTTTAGTTGATATTATGTCAAAAGCGTTATATACAGCTTTTTCAGCAATACCTCTTTTGCCATCATACATAACTTGGTTAACTAATTTAGTTAACTTTACACTGCTATATATAGGATCTGCTAATACGTTTCTTTTGGAAACCGGACCTTTTCTAGGCATTTATTGTGCCTCCTTTCCGTTTATAATACTATTTTTTTGCTTTTACTTTTTTAGTTCCATATTTTGAACGAGATTGATTACGATTTTGAACGCCTGCTGCGTCTAAAGCTCCACGAACTAAGTGATAACGTACACCAGGAATATCTTTAATTCTTCCACCTCTTACAAGTACAACGGAGTGTTCTTGTAAATTGTGTCCGATTCCAGGGATATATGAAGTTACCTCGATACCATTAGTTAATCTAACCCTTGCAACTTTACGTAATGCTGAGTTAGGTTTTTTTGGAGTAGTTGTATAAACTCTTGTACAAACTCCTCTTTTTTGTGGACTTCCTTTTAATGCAGGAGAATTTGATTTTTCTGCAAGACTTTGTCTTCCTTTTCTAATTAACTGATTAATTGTAGGCATATTTCCGCACCTCCTTCCCAGAGTATTTAATATGGATCAAAAACATCTAAAACGTCAGCAACTTCTTATAGCACTAGAAGGAGCGAATGGTAAATTACTCACTCGCTCTACTCCTTGGCTTTAATTGCAATTAAAAACGTTTTTTAACATGCTGGTCTATAAGTCCTTAAGAATAGCAGCACATGCCGAACCGACATCTATTCCGAAGGCTTTCCCTAGCTCTTTCATTGAAGGAACTTCAATTATTTGAATCCCTTTTTCTTTTGCTTTTTCTTCAATTAACCCTAATGTTTTTGTTTCTGCGTCTATAGCTATATATAGTGTTTTAACTTGATCCTTTTGCAAGGCTTTAGTAGTTTGTTTTATACCCATTACCCTCGGTAATTTTGTAAAGTCTTCCACTTCCCACTAAAACCTCCTCGTCATTTACTATCGAAATATACTCGAATATTGTAACATCACATAAAATATGTGTCAAGCAAAAGACATCTTGTTTTATTCTTTTACCTCTTCATTTTCTTTTGAGGCAACCTTTAAGTTACGATATCTGCTCATTCCTGTACCAGCTGGAATAAGTTTACCTATAATAACATTTTCTTTTAGCCCTAGAAGTGGATCTACTTTTCCCTTAATAGCTGCATCAGTAAGGACTCTAGTGGTTTCTTGGAATGATGCTGCTGATAAGAATGAATCTGTGGCTAAAGATGCTTTAGTAATACCTAATAAAGTAGGTTTTGCTACAGCTTCTTCTCCACCATTATCTGCTGCTTTTCTATTTTCTTCTTCAAATTCAAAGATATCTACTAAACCTCCAGGTAATAGCTCAGTATCACCTGATGTTTCAAGTTTCACCTTACGTAGCATCTGTCTAACCATAACTTCTATATGTTTATCGTTTATATCTACACCTTGCATTCTATAAACTCTTTGAACCTCAGATAGAAGATACGATTGGACACCCCGTACGCCCTTTATTCTAAGTAAATCATGTGGATTAACCGACCCTTCAGTCAATTCTTGACCTGCCTCTATTTGTTGACCATTTTTCACCTTGATTCTAGAACCATACGGAACTGCATAAGCTTCGGTTTCTACGTTTGAGATTATTTCTATTTCTTTTCTGTTTTTCGACTCTTTAATGGATACTATACCATCCATTTCAGAGATAATTGCTTGGCCTTTAGGTTTTCTAGCCTCAAATAATTCTTCTATCCTTGGCAAACCTTGAGTAATGTCATCCCCACCGGCTACACCGCCTGTATGGAAAGTTCTCATTGTTAACTGCGTTCCTGGTTCTCCAATAGATTGAGCTGCAATTATTCCTACTGCCTCTCCTATATCTACTTGATGTCCAGTTGCCAAATTAAGTCCATAACATTTACGACATACACCGTATCTGGTTTTACAAGTTAAAGCACTACGAATTTCCACTTCAGTTATTCCAACTTCAATAATTTCCTCTGAAATTTCTTCAGTAATGAGCTCATTTGCTTTTACGATTATTTCCCCTGTTTCAGGATGTAAAACATCCTTTACCGGGAATCTTCCAGCTATTCTTTCGATTAGAGGCTCAATGTTTTCATTTCCATTTTTAATTGCCCTAACCGGGATTCCCATCCTAATACCACAATCATCTTCTCTCACAATTACGTCCTGGGCAACGTCAACTAATCTACGAGTTAAATAACCTGAATCCGCTGTTCTTAAAGCAGTATCAGCAAGTCCTTTACGTGCACCATGTGTAGAAATAAAGTACTCTAAAACAGTTAAACCTTCTCGGAAGTTAGCTTTAATTGGAAGTTCAATAGTACGTCCTGATGGATCAGCCATCAGTCCACGCATCCCCGATAACTGTCTAATTTGTTGTACGTTACCACGGGCTCCTGAATTAGCCATCATGAAAATGTTATTAAAGGGATCTAGTGTTTCCATTAATGATTTAGTTACCTTATCAGTTATTCTATTCCAATTATCAATTACCGATTGATAACGTTCTTCTTCGGTTAAATATCCTCTTTTAAACTTCGCATCAATTAATTCTACTAGGGTTTCACCCTCTTTGATAAGCCTAACTTTAGTTTCTGGGATAATGATATCACTAAAACTTACCGTTATTCCTGCTCTCGTAGAATAATGGAACCCTTGGGATTTAATACCATCAAGCATTTGCGCAGTAATATTTGCTCCCATTAATTTATAACAACGTCCTACAATTTTACCTAAAACTTTTTTTGTCACAACATCATTAATAAATCCAACCTTTTTAGGTATAACTGCATTAAATAATACCCTACCAACTGTAGTTTCAAGCAGTCTGCCATTAGCAACGTAGGTACTAGCATTATTGTTCCATATTTGTAATTCTTCAATATCATCTTCATTAGTTAGATTAACTCGCACCTTTACTTTAGCGTGTATATCCACAGCCTTAGCATCGTAAGCAATCTTTACTTCTTCAAAATCTTTGAAGATATGCCCTTCTCCCAAAACACCAGCCTTTTCTACCGTTAAATAATATGATCCTAAAATCATATCTTGGGTAGGCGTAACAACTGGCGCACCATCTTTAGGGTTTAATATGTTTTGTGCTGCTAACATTAAAAGTCTCGCCTCAGCTTGAGCTTCTGCTGAAAGTGGAACGTGTACTGCCATTTGGTCTCCATCAAAGTCAGCATTATAAGCCGTACATACTAATGGATGTAATTGTATTGCTTTACCTTCAACTAAGATAGGCTCAAAGGCCTGAATACCTAGTCTATGTAATGTAGGAGCTCTATTTAATAATACAGGGTGCTCTTTAATTACATCTTCTAAAACATCCCATACTTCTTCTTTAACTCTTTCAACCATCCTTTTTGCACTTTTTATATTGTGAGCATAATCTTTTTCTACTAAACTTTTCATTACAAATGGCTTAAATAATTCTAATGCCATTTCTTTAGGCAAACCACATTGATGTAGTTTAAGTTCTGGTCCAACAACGATAACTGAACGACCTGAATAGTCAACCCTTTTACCTAAAAGGTTTTGTCTAAATCTACCTTGTTTACCTTTTAGCATATCACTTAAGGATTTCAGCGGACGATTTCCTGGTCCTGTAACTGGACGACCTCTACGACCATTATCGATTAATGCATCGACAGCTTCTTGCAACATTCTTTTTTCATTTCTCACTATAATATCAGGTGCTCCCAAGTCTAAGAGCCTTTTTAAACGATTATTTCGATTAATTACTCTCCGGTACAAATCATTTAAATCAGATGTAGCAAATCTACCTCCATCTAATTGCACCATTGGTCTTAATTCTGGTGGTATTACAGGAATTACATCTAAGACCATCCAGCTAGGATTATTGTTAGACTTATTAAAAGCCTCTACGACTTCTAATCTTCTAATTGCTCTAATTTTTCTTTGTCCTGTTGTGTCTTTTATCTCTTGACGAAGCTCGGTATACATGGTTTGAAGCTCTAACTCAGATAATAAATCTTTTATCGCCTCCGCGCCTATACCAGCCCTAAATCTATTGCCATATTTATCCCTATACTCACGATACTCAGTTTCAGTTAAAAGTTGTCTCTTCATTAATGATGTATCGCCCGCATCTATGACAACGTACGAAACAAAGTAAATAATTTTTTCCAGAGACCTTGGGGACATATCTAATAATAAGCCAAGACGACTTGGAATTCCTTTGAAATACCAAATATGGGAGCAAGGAGCTGCTAATTCAATATGACCTAAGCGCTCTCTTCTTACCTTAGATCTAGTAACTTCTACACCACAACGATCACAAATAATTCCTTTATATCGTACCCTCTTGTATTTCCCACAATGACATTCCCAGTCTTTTGTAGGTCCAAATATTTTTTCACAAAACAAGCCTTCTCGTTCAGGTTTTAATGTTCGGTAATTAATAGTTTCTGGCTTTTTTACTTCCCCGCTTGACCAAGCTCTAATTTGTTCTGGGGATGATAATCCTATCTGCATACGGTCAAAATTATTAACATCTAACACAGGTGCATTGCTCCTTCCCGTATAAAAGTCATTTTATAGTTACTCCTCGAACTCTTCTAACTCAAAATCTATATCTTCAAAGTCTATATCCTCATCTTCGCCTTCTGCTAATTCATCATCTTCTTTTGGATTCAATTCTTCAGGTGCGGCTGGTTCTTTAGCTTCCACCTGCAGTTCTAATCCTAAATCTTTAGCTGTTTCTCCAAATTCTTCTTCTGATTCTCTGATTTCTATTTCTTGATCATCTTCAGATAGAATTTTCACATCTAAGCAAAGACTTTGTAGTTCTTTAATAAGAACTTTAAATGACTCGGGCACACCAGGTTCAGGTACATTCTCACCTTTAACAATTGCTTCATAGGTTTTAACTCTACCAACAACATCATCAGATTTAACCGTTAATATCTCTTGAAGTGTATATGCAGCACCATAAGCTTCTAGTGCCCAAACTTCCATTTCCCCGAATCTCTGACCACCAAACTGAGCCTTACCACCTAATGGTTGTTGTGTTACTAGTGAGTATGGTCCTGTAGAACGAGCATGTATTTTATCATCAACTAAGTGATGTAGTTTAATCATATACATGTAACCAACTGTTACTGGGTTATCAAGATATTCTCCTGTTCTACCATCCCTGACTTTGAACTTACCACTACTGTCATGGCTCGCTTTTAAGAGCATCTCTTCAATGTCAACTTCGGTTGCTCCATCAAATACAGGCGTAGCTATATGAATACCTAGAGCTTTTGCAGCCATACCTAAATGTGTTTCCATGATTTGACCGATATTCATCCTTGAGGGAACACCAAGTGGATTAAGTACAATTTCTAGTGGTGTACCATCTGGTAAATACGGCATATCTTCTTCAGGAACTACCCTAGATATAACCCCTTTATTTCCATGTCTTCCTGCCATCTTGTCACCTTGAGATATTTTTCTTTTTTGAGCTATATAGCATCTTACAATTTTATTTACCCCTGGTGCCAATTCATCTCCGTTATCACGTGAGAAAATCTTAACATCAACAATTTTTCCACCCTCACCATGCGGAACCCTTAATGAGGTATCTCTTACTTCACGTGCTTTTTCACCAAAAATGGCTCTTAATAATCTTTCTTCAGCTGTAAGCTCTGTTTCACCTTTAGGAGTAACCTTACCTACTAAGATGTCACCAGGTCTTACCTCTGCTCCCACGCGAATAATTCCTAAGTCATCTAAATCTTTAAGTACATCTTCTCCGACGTTAGGTATATCTCTTGTAATTTCCTCTGGTCCAAGTTTAGTATCTCTTGCATCACATTCGTATTCTTCAATATGTATGGATGTATAGTAATCTTCTTTAACTAGCTTCTCACTTAATAAAATAGCATCTTCATAGTTATAACCTTCCCAAGTCATAAACCCTACTAAAACATTACGTCCAAGAGCTAATTCTCCCATATCTGTAGAAGGTCCGTCAGCTAAAACGGCTCCATCTTCAATATTTTGCCCTTTTAGGACTAATGGTTTTTGATTAATACAAGTTCCTTGATTCGAACGAGCAAATTTTGTTAATTTATAATTATCTATTGAACCTTCATTGTTTTTTACTACAATCCTATTTGCTGTAACGCTTTCGATTACTCCGCCTTTTTCTGCTACAACTACTGCACCAGAGTCATATGCTGCCTTGAACTCGTTTCCGGTTCCTATATAAGGTGCATCAGATTTTAGTAAAGGTACGGCTTGACGCTGCATGTTTGCACCCATTAAGGCTCTGTTTGCATCATCATGCTCAAGAAACGGAATCATTGCCGTAGCTATAGAAACTACTTGTTTAGGAGAAACGTCCATATAATCTACTTTTTCGATTTCCATTTCTATAATTTCATGTCCAAAGCGTACGTTTACCTTTTTGTTAATAAATCTATCCTCTTCATCTAACGGAGCATTGGCTTGCGCAATTACATATTTATCTTCTTCATCAGCAGTTAAGTAAACTATTTCACCTGTTACTTTACCGTTAGCACTGTCAACTTTTCTATATGGAGTTTCAATGAAACCGAATTCATTTATCCGTGCAAATGTACTTAGAGAGTTTATAAGTCCAATGTTTGGTCCTTCTGGGGTTTCTATTGGACACATCCGTCCATAGTGAGAATGGTGAACGTCACGCACTTCAAATCCAGCTCTTTCTCTACTTAAACCACCAGGTCCTAATGCACTGAGCCTTCTTTTATGTGTTAACTCTGCAAGCGGATTAGTCTGATCCATAAATTGAGATAACTGACTCGATCCAAAGAATTCCTTAATTGCGGCAACTACAGGTCTTATATTGATTAATACTTGCGGAGTAATTACATCCATGTCTTGAATAGTCATTCTTTCTCGTACAACTCTTTCCATACGAGATAACCCAATTCTAAACTGGTTTTGTAATAATTCTCCTACTGATCTAAGTCTTCTATTACCTAAGTGATCTATATCATCAGGATTTCCTTCACCCTTAATTAATTTAATTAAGTATTTTACAGATTCAATTATATCTTCTCTTACTATGTGACGAGTTTCATATGGAATATCAAGACCAAGCTTTTTATTTAATTTGTATCTTCCTACTCTTGCGAGATCATACCTTTTCGCATCAAAGAACAAGGAATTGATTAATGACTTGGCACTATCAACAGTTGGAGGTTCACCAGGCCTTAATCTTTTATAGATTTCTACTAAAGCTTCTCCTTCGGACTCTGTGTGGTCACGTTCCAAAGTCATTCTGATTCTTTCATCATTATCAAAAAGTTCTAGTATTTGTCCGTTACTACCATACCCTAAAGCTCTAATTAAAACTGTAGCTGGTAATTTTCTTGTTCTGTCTACTCTTACAAAAAGATTTTCATTTACATCCGTTTCAAACTCTAACCAAGCACCTCTATTAGGGATTATAGTTGAGCTGAAAAGTTTTTTACCGCTAGTATCAATTGACTGTGAATAATAAGCACCAGGTGATCTTACTAATTGGCTAACTATTACTCTTTCAGCTCCATTGATAACAAAAGTTCCTTTTCTAGTCATGAGAGGAAAGTCTCCCATGAAAACCTCTTGCTCTTTTACTTCACCGGTCTCCTTATTTATCAATCTTACCTTCAAACGTAAGGGGGCAGCATAGGTGACGTCCCGCTCTTTACACTCATCTACTTCATACTTTGGTTCCCCCAGGTTATAATCAACAAATTCAAGAATAAGGTTTCCTGTGAAATCTTGAATTGGCGAAATATCCCTAAACATTTCCTTTAGACCTTCATTTAAAAACCAATGGTACGATTTTTGTTGAATTTCTATTAGGTTGGGCATTTCCATTACTTCGTCTATTTTGGCAAAACTATGCCTTTCTCTAAGCGCATGTATTGGTTTAACCAATTGTTTTTCACCCCTTAGCGTTATTTAAAAGACATTAAATATGTAAAGCAAGGTCTACAAACCTCGCTTTACTTATTTTAACTATTATTTCCATAATTGTCCTAAAATATTCTTCAAATATTAATAAATTGGTCGCATTTTACAATCATAATATAAACTTTTTTAAGTGTCAAGCAATTAATAAAGAAGTTTAAATCAAACAAAGACATCCATTTGGATGTCTTTGTAAAAAACTTTTGAATTACTTAAGTTCTACTGAAGCACCAGCTTCAGTTAATTTCGCTTTTAATTCTTCAGCTTCGTCTTTTGAAACTCCTTCTTTAACTGCTTTTGGAGCACCGTCAACTAATTCTTTTGCATCTTTTAATCCTAAACCAGTAATTTCACGAACTACTTTAATTACGTTGATTTTTTTATCTCCAGCGCTAGCTAAGATTACATCAAACTCAGATTGTTCTTCAGCAGCTTCAGCTGCTGGTGCAGCAACTCCTGCAGCAACTGCAACTGGAGCTGCAGCGCTAACACCAAATTCTTCTTCAAATGCTTTTACTAATTCAGATAATTCTAATACAGAAAGTCCTTTTACTGTTTCAATAATATCGTTAATTTTAGACATTATACTTCCTCCTTAAATTTCACCATAATTTTTTTATTAAGCTTCTAGTTCTTTTGCTTTTCTAACTTCTTCAAGTGCATAACCCATTTTTCTAATAGGTCCTTGTAAAACATTAACAAGCCCAACAATAGGTGCTTGTAGCAACCCAGCAAACTGAGTAAGCAGTACTTCTCTTGAAGGAAGATTTGCTAATGCATCAACCTGAGCTTGGCTAATAACTTTACCTTCAAGGATACCAGCTTTAACTTCTAAATTTTTGTGATCTTTAGCAAACTTTGAAATAATTTGAGCAGGAGCTACTGCATCAGTAACACCATAAGCTATAGCCGTAGGACCTTTGAAATATTCTTCAGTTCCTTCGATGCCTGCTTCATTAGCAGCAATTGTTAAAAGAGTATTTTTAACAACTTTAAATTCTACACCAGCATTTCTTAAATTTGCTCTTAATTCAGTAACCTCTGCTACATTCAGACCACAATAGTCTGTAATAACAGCAGATTTAGCACCTTCAAATTTTTCTCTTAGGATAGCTACTTCCTGTTTCTTCTTATTGAGGTTACTCAACAGATTCACCTCCTTCAATATTAAGTAAATATAAAATATAAAAGCCCTCCGTAAACGACACGAAGGGCTGAATTCATGAATTACTCACTCACTCTAAGCCACCTCGGTAGGAAATTAAGTCTAGTGACGCCTACTGTCTACAGCGGAAAACTCATATACAATTTATATAAAACAACTCTTGTTATTTTAATTCATTTTCAGTGGTGTGTCAAGCTATTAATAACTATGTGGATTGATTTTTACACCAGGACCCATAGTTGATGAAAGTGTAACACTTTTAACATATTGACCTTTTGCACTTGCAGGTTTAGCTTTCATAAGCACATCCATTAGCGCAGAAAGGTTTTCTTCAAGCTTGTCTAACTCAAAAGAAGCTTTGCCTATTGGTACATGAATAATGCTTGTTTTATCAACACGATATTCAACTTTACCAGCTTTTACTTCATTTACAGCTTTATCTATATCAAAGGTAACAGTACCTGTTTTTGGATTCGGCATAAGACCTTTTGGTCCTAATACACGACCTAAACGACCTACTAGACCCATCATATCTGGAGTTGCTATAACTACGTCAAAACCAAACCATCCAGTTTGAATTTTAGCGATCATATCTTCAGCTCCAACGAAATCAGCACCAGCAGCTTCCGCTTCTTTAGCCTTTTCGCCCTTTGCAAAAACTAATACAGATCTTGTTCTTCCAGTGCCATGTGGTAAAACTACAGCACCTCTAATTTGTTGGTCAGCATGACGCGGATCAACACCAAGTTTAACTGCTAAATCGATTGTTTCATCAAATTTTGCCTTAGCTGTTTTTTTAACTAATTCTAACCCAGCTTGGGGTTCATAAAAAGCCAATCTATCAAAGTCTTTTACTGAATCAGTATACTTTTTGCCATGTTTAGCCATTATAATTTTCCTCCTTTGTGGTTATATCGGAATTTTCCTCCCACGATAGCTTATTTAATTAAGCTTCTATCTCAATACCCATACTGCGAGCAGTACCTTCAATCATGCGTATAGCTGCTTCAACTGATGCAGCATTTAAATCTTCCATTTTGCTTTCAGCAATTTCTTTAACCTTTGCTGCTGATACTTTCGCTACTTTGTTACGATTTGGTTCTCCTGAAGCTTTAGCAATTCCTGCTGCTTGTTTTAATAATACAGCTGCTGGAGGAGTCTTCGTTACAAATGTGAAAGTACGGTCTGCATATACTGTAATTTCAACAGGAATAATTAATCCTGCTTGATTTTTTGTTCTTTCGTTAAACTCTTTACAGAAACCCATAATATTAACACCATGTTGTCCTAATGCTGGTCCAACTGGTGGAGCTGGGTTTGCTTTAGCTGCTGGAACTTGTAATTTTATAAATCCTATTACTTTTTTAGCCATGTAGTGCACCTCCTTAGGGTTAATATGTTTTTCTCTTATCTTGTTTTTTTATAAGTTTTTTTGTAATTGAGTAAAATCTAATTCAACAGGTGTCTCCCGTCCAAACATTGAAACTAGAACCTTTACTTTACCTTTTTCCGGGAGTATTTCTTCTATTACCCCTAAGAAGTTTTCAAAAGGTCCTTCTATAACTTGAACGCTTTCACCAATCTCGAAATCAATATTTGTTTTTGTTTCTGATACTCCCATTTGTTTTAGTATCTTTTTTACTTCATATTCATGCAGAGGTACAGGTTTAGCTCCAGTACCGACAAATCCTGTCACTCCTGTTGTGTTTCTCACGACATACCATGAATCATCCGTCATTACCATTTGTACTAAAACATATCCTGGGAAAACCTTGCGTTTTGCTATCTTCTGTTTTCCATTTTTTATTTCTAACTCGTCTTCCATCGGTACCAATATTTGGAAAATCTGGTCTTCCATATTCATGGATTCCATTCTTTTTTCCAGATTTGTTTTTACTTTGTTTTCATACCCAGCATAAGTATGAATAACATACCATGATTTTTCCATAACTCAAGGGTCCCTCTTTTTTCGAGGACCCCCACCCCCTCAAAATACCATTATTAGATCAGTAATTTCATAATGAAACTCAACCCTGAATCTACAATCCAAATTAGCGTTGAAACAATTGTTACAGTAACTAAAACAACACCTGTATAAGTTACTAACTGAGTTCTGTTTGGCCAATGGACTTTTTTGAGTTCATTCCAAGAGCTTCTGAAAAATCGCTTAGTTTTAACTACAAAACCTTGCTTTTTTTCAACTTTTTTTCTACGTTTTTATCCTTGCTACTCATAGCTACACATCCCTAATTACTTAGTTTCTTTATGAATAGTGTGGTTTTTGCAAAATGGACAATATTTTTTAAATTCCATTCTATCAGGTTTGTTCTTTTTGTTCTTTGTCGAGCTATAATTACGGCGCTTACATTCAGTACATGCCAATGTAATACCTACGCGCACAGTTGCCACCTCCTACTTACATCTACAATCATACACCTTTTACCAGTACCTAGTATACTTTAGCATACCCTAGATTAGCATGTCAATATTTTTTAACTATGTGAGGCTTAAGTAAGTTATCAATAAAAAGCAGGACTAATGTCCTGCTTTTTATTCAGTGATAGCCGTAACTACACCAGCACCAACTGTACGTCCACCTTCACGGATTGCAAAACGTAAACCTTCTTCTACTGCAATTGGAGTGATTAATTCTATATCCATTTTAATGTTGTCTCCAGGCATTACCATTTCTGTTCCTTCTGGTAATGTGATTACGCCTGTTACATCTGTTGTTCTAAAATAGAATTGTGGACGGTATCCGTTGAAAAATGGTGTGTGACGTCCGCCTTCTTCTTTTGTTAATACATATACTTCTGATGCGAATTTTGTATGAGGTTTGATTGATCCTGTTTTTGCTAATACTTGACCTCTTACGATATCTTTTCTATCTACTCCACGTAGTAACGCTCCGATATTATCTCCTGCTTCTGCTGCATCTAATAACTTACGGAACATCTCTACTCCTGTTACGATTGTTTTCTTTGTTTCTTCTGTCATTCCTACGATTTCTACTTTCTTCGCCTACTTTAACTTGTCCACGTTCTACACGTCCTGTT
>NZ_FWWT01000010.1 GCF_900176035.1 Desulfonispora thiosulfatigenes DSM 11270
TGGTGTGTGACGTCCGCCTTCTTCTTTTGTTAATACATATACTTCTGATGCGAATTTTGTATGAGGTTTGATTGATCCTGTTTTTGCTAATACTTGACCTCTTACGATATCTTTTCTATCTACTCCACGTAGTAACGCTCCGATATTATCTCCTGCTTCTGCTGCATCTAATAACTTACGGAACATCTCTACTCCTGTTACGATTGTTTTCTTTGTTTCTTCTGTCATTCCTACGATTTCTACTTCTTCGCCTACTTTAACTTGTCCACGTTCTACACGTCCTGTTGCTACTGTTCCACGTCCTGTGATACTAAATACATCCTCTACTGGCATTAAGAATGTTTTATCGCTATCTCTTTCAGGAGTTGGGATGTAGTCGTCTACTGCTTTCATTAATTCTAATATTTTTTCTCCCCATGGGCCTGTTGGATCTTCTAATGCTTTTAAACCAGATCCTCTAATTACAGGAATGTCATCTCCTGGGAAATCATATTCGCTTAATAATTCTCTTACTTCCATTTCTACTAATTCTAATAATTCTTCATCATCTACCATGTCTGCTTTGTTTAACCATACAACTAATGATGGTACACCTACTTGACGTGCAAGTAAGATATGCTCACGCGTTTGTGGCATTGGGCCATCTGCTGCACTTACTACTAAGATTCCACCGTCCATTTGTGCTGCACCTGTAATCATGTTCTTTACATAGTCAGCGTGACCTGGGCAGTCTACGTGTGCATAGTGACGATTTTCTGTCTCATACTCTACATGAGAAGTATTGATTGTAATTCCTCTTTCTCTTTCTTCTGGTGCTTTATCGATTTGGTCGAATTTTTGTGCTGTTGCTCCACCTGCTTGAGCTAATACGTTTGTGATTGCTGCTGTTGTTGTTGTTTTACCATGGTCTACGTGACCTATTGTTCCAATATTAATGTGTGGCTTATTTCTTTCAAACTTTGCTTTTGCCATCGTTTATTCCTCCTTAATTAACTAATTATTTATGTACGACAAACTAGTAATAATCTGCTCTAACAAAGACATTCTACATGATTTAAAATACCCTGTCAAACATGTATTGTCAATATATTCAAGCCGAACTAAAATAAAAAAGGATAGCATATGCTATCCTTTTTACTAATGGTGGCGGCGCAGGGATTTGAACCCCGGACACTACGGGTATGAACCGTATGCTCTAGCCAACTGAGCTACGCCGCCTCGTTCCCTGGAGCCCATAAGCGGGTTTGAACCGCTGACCTCCGCCTTACCAAGGCGACACTCTACCTACTGAGCTATATGGGCATGGTTGCGGGAGAAGGACTTGAACCTTCGGCCTTCGGGTTATGAGCCCGACGAGCTACCAACTGCTCCATCCCGCGATAAGGAATAATGGTGGAGAGGACAGGATTCGAACCTGTGAAGGCGTTGCCAGCAGATTTACAGTCTGCCCCCTTTGGCCGACTCGGGAACCTCTCCATAATATTTAATTGGAGCCGACGATGGGACTCGAACCCGCAACCTGCTGATTACAAGTCAGCTGCTCTTCCAGTTGAGCTACGTCGGCTTAATGACTAACAAAGACTAGTATACACACTATCTTAATTCAAGTCAAGTTTTTTTGAAAAAAATTTACTCACGTTTTTCTAAATATCTCTCAAGCTTTCTTTTTACCCTTTGTAATGCATTATCAATTGATTTTACATGTCTCTTTAATTCTTCGGCTATCTCTTGATATGACTTGCCTTCTAAATAAGACATTAAAACTTGCCATTCTAAAGAACTTAATATTTCACCCATCTTTTCTTCGATATCTCCAAATTCTTCTCTACTTATAATGAGTTCTTCAGGATCAGTGACTTTAGTACCTGATATTACATCTAAAAGCGTCCTATCAGAATCTTCATCATAAATCGGCTTATTTAAAGATACATACGAATTTAAGGGTATATGTTTTTGTCTAGTCGCAGTTTTAATAGCAGTAATAATCTGCCTTGTGATACATAACTCAGCAAAAGCTCTAAAAGAAGAAAGCTTGTCCCCTTTGAAGTCTCTAATAGCTTTATATAAACCTATCATACCTTCTTGAATAATATCTTCTCGATCAGCACCTATTAAAAAATAAGTCCTTGCTTTTGCACGCACAAAATTCTTATACTTATTAATTATGAATTCGAGAGCATATGTATCTCCGTCCTTGGCTAATTCCACAATTTCTTCGTCATTCATTGTTTCATATGAAATTATAGTTTGCCGATTTACTGATGCTGTCATGCTCCCGCCTCCAAATAATTCTTGTTTGTGAATAAAATGCAAATATTGAAAATATTACTAATAATTTTATGGGTCTAGTTCGTCCTTTTAACATATCTATAATTATATATACTATTTTCAGGTAAGTCAAGAACTCCTCTCTTTTATTGACCTCTTCGCCATTTTTCTAAGGTTTTGCGTACATCATCACTTAATTGGTCATCGACACGATTAGAGTTATATATTTTCCTTTTATAATGAATCTTACTTTCTTTTTTACTATTTTCTACTTCTAATAATAATTCTCTCGATGAAATTCGATATGCACCTTTGCCCCAAACTACATTTTGTTCGACTTTATCGGAAGTAGCTACATATACCCTAGCATCTTTAGGAATATCATTCATAAGTTTTTCTATTACTAAATCAGCAATTGTACCTTCTCCAGAATAAATTATCTTTACACCACTTTTTTCTTCGTACTTCTCAACTCCACCTTTAACCAAGTGGGCATCAAATACGATAATTACGTTTATTCCTTTAAATCCAGAGTAATCACTTAGTATTTCTACTAACCGTTCTCTCGCATGTTCTAAGTTTATGTCTTTTAATTTAATTAACTCAGGCCAATAATTTATGACATTGTACCCATCAACTAATAGGTACCCCTCCACCTAAATCACCCACTTTACACAACCTAAGTCTTTAACACATTTAATTAATATCTGTTAGACCTGAGTACGTTGTCTTAATGCCTCATACATAATTACTCCGGCAGCAACGGATGCATTTAAGGAATTTAAACTTCCAAGCATAGGTAAGGAAACTAAAAAGTCACAATGTTCCTTTACTAATCTACTTATTCCTTTTCCTTCACTTCCTATTACGATGGCTAAAGGCATTTTTAAGTCTTGTTCATAAAGGCTAGTCCCACCCATCTCAGCACCTAAAATCCAGACTCCCTTTTGTTTAAGTTTTTCAATTGTTTGAGTTATATTCGAAACCCTTGCTACTGGGACATATTCTACTGCTCCTGCTGCAGATTTCGCAACTCCTTCTGTTAAAGAAACTGTTCTCCTCTTAGGAATTATTACCCCATGCACTCCTACAGCATCACAAGTCCTTAAAATCGCCCCTAAATTGTGCGGATCTTCTAGACCATCTAAAATGACAATTAGTGGATCCTGTTCTTTTTCTTTTGCTATGGTCAATAGTTCTTCCCATTCCACATATTCAGCACTAGCTACACTCGCTAAAACACCTTGATGATTTTCATCTGGAATAACTTTATCAAAATAACTTTTTTCCACTTCTTGTAAAGGTATCCTTTTTTCTTTTGTTAGTGCAATAATCTCTTGCAAGGGACCTTTTTTAATTCCTTTAGCTATGCAAACTTTATTAACAGATTTATCCGTTTTTAATAACTCTATTACAGGATTCCTGCCGAATATATACATATTTTTTCTCCTTTTAGCGATTTAATAAATCATTATATTCTTGTCTAACTTCTTCCATTTTGCCACAAGATGATTTTCCTTCTGGGCACGGAGCTGTTAAGCAAGATGGGCCAACCTTTACAAAAATACTAGGTGCTATTTTTTGTACTTTTTTCAACATTTCTTTAGCTAGTGCTCTTATTTCCCACTGGGCTCTATTACAACACCTCAAAGAAAAGAAATGGATTAATTCTCGTGCATTCATGGTGACAATTATTTTTGTTTCGGCTGCATTTGGCAGGATAAATCTAGCATCTTCATTTGTAGACTCACCGGCTTGTCCTAACTTTTCTTGCCAAAAATTATACCATTCTTGCATAGTTTTCATTTGTTTTTCATATTCCTGTATCATATCTTCTCCCAAAGCTTCAATTTTAGGAGGTACTATATAATTAAAAGTATTTTCTTCATCTTTAAATTCAGTTACATAACGCTGAGATTTGACACTAAAGCTTGCTATTCTATGTCTTGTAAGTTGGGCTAGTAAGCTTCTAGAAACTCCCTCTATACCAAAGGTAAAGGTTGCGTGTTCTATGGGAGATAAATGACCCATATCTAAAAGTTTAGCTATAAAAGCACTTTGTTCCTTTTCTTCTATTCCTTTTTTTAAACCTTGGATATCATGTTTTGAGTAACAAAGTTTTGCTCCCATTGCAATTGTTTCTTCTGGGTTTAGTGTATGACTTAGTAGTTCGACTTTTAAACTTACCTTTCCCATACAGTCCCCTCCTTTATTCCTTAATTATGTCATTTACTTTTTGCAAAATATCTTCTAAACGTTTTTTATCTTTTTTTAAATATAAATAACCTATCAAAGCTTCAATTCCTGTGCTTCTTCGGTAATCAATTACTTCTGCATTTTTTGCATTATGCTTTGATTTTGCATTTCTACCTCTTTTTAAAATGGCTAATTCTATTTCATCTAAATCATTTGTTATTTCTTGAAATAATTTAGATTGTGTTTGCGCTTTTACTCTTTGCACTACCTTTTTATGCAGCTCATTTACTTTTATATTTCCATTACCCAACACCTCTAAACGGGTATAAAGCTCGTATACCGCATCTCCTATATAAGCTAATGTTAGCGGCGCTAATTGAGCTGGATCTCCTTCAAAAAAGTCTTTAAACAAACCAACACTTCCCCTATCTTAGTCTGACGTTACAATTATAGCATATATTTATATCTAAAATTAAAATAAACTCTGCTAAAAGCAGAGTTTATTTTAACTTTTCTTCCATTTGGTTCCTTGTGCAGTATCTTCTAAACTTATGCCGATTTCCTTTAATCCATCTCTTATTTTATCTGCTGTATTAAAGTCTTTATTTGCTCTAGCATCTTTTCTGATACTAATAATAAGTTCCATTAAATCATCAGCTAAACCTTCTTTAGCTTCTTCTTTAGTAAAATTAATCCCTAAAATAGTTAATAATTCATCATAAACCGCTTTAGCTTCCACTAAAACTTCTTTATTTAAATCTTGCTCTTTTAAGTAAGTGTTCACGTCTCTTGATAAATCAAACAAGGTTGCTAAAGCTAGAGATGTGTTAAAGTCATCATTCATGGCTTTAATAAATCTATCCTTAGTATCTTTAAGGGCAATTTTTAAATTATCACCATTATTTACATTTGTGCCTACTGTTATGCCATAACTTAATTGATTGTATGCATTTTCAATTCTTTCTAAACTTTTTTGTGCTACTTGTAATTTTTCATCATCAAAATCTAAAGGACTACGATAATGAGTAGAAAGCAAATAAAATCTAACAACCATTGGTGGGAATTTATCTACTATTTCTCTTAATAAAAAGAAATTACCTAATGATTTAGACATTTTCTCTTGGTTTATGGTGATAAAACCATTATGCAGCCAATATTTTGACATTGGTTTTCCTGAAAAACATTCTGTTTGTGCTATTTCATTTTCATGATGTGGAAATATTAAATCTTGCCCCCCTGCATGAATATCAAATTTTTCTCCTAAATATTTATTACTCATAGCAGAGCATTCAATATGCCAACCAGGCCGACCTTCACCCCATGGAGTTTTCCATGATGGTTCACCTGGTTTTACATTTTTCCATAAGGCAAAATCTAGTGGGTCATGTTTTCTTTCATCAACTTCAATTCTAGCTCCTGAACGAAGATCATCTACACTTCTCCCCGATAACTTTCCATACTCTTCAAACTTACGTACTGCAAAATAAACATCTCCATCTACTTCATAGGCAAATCCTTTTTCAATTAAACCTTGCACAAAATTAATAATTTCATCCATATGTTCACTTACTTTAGGATGTTCAGTTGCTCTTTTTACATTTAGTTTATCAGCATCTTTAAAATATTCTTCTATAAACCTAGCTGCAAGTTTTGTCGGTTCTTCATTATTTTCTTTCGCTTTATTGATTATTTTATCATCAACATCTGTAAAGTTTTGAATATAAGTTACCTCATATCCTGAAAATTCAAAAAAGCGTCTTATTGTATCAAATACAACAATAGGTCTAGCATTACCGAGGTGAATGTAATTATAAGTAGTTGGGCCACATATATACATTCTCACCTTACCTTCTTGTTCAGGAGCAAATTGCTCCTTTTTTCTAGTTAAGGTATTGTAAACAAAAATATTATTATTCATTTTTACTAGCCTCCAATTCATTTATTTTCTTTTCTAAACAAATTATTTCATCCATTAATTGATTTAAAGCATCTTCTACAGGATCTGGAAGTGTATTATGTTGTAAATCTACTCCCTCTATTTTTTCACCATCTTTAACAACAATTCTACCTGGAACACCAACTACTGTGCAATTATCAGGCACCTCTTTTAATACCACTGAACCTGCACCAATTTTAACATTATTACCTATTGTAAACGAACCTAACACTTTAGCTCCTGTACTTATAACAACATTATCCCCTATCGTAGGGTGTCTTTTTCCTTTTTCTTTTCCAGTTCCACCCAAGGTGACCCCTTGATAAATAGTCACATTATCACCGATTTCTGCAGTCTCTCCAATTACAACACCCGCTCCGTGATCTATAAAGAAACCTTCTCCAATTACGGCACCTGGATGAATTTCAATATGGGTAAAGAATCTACCAATTTGGGATATGAATCTTGCTAAAACAAACCATCCATTTTTGTAAAATTTGTGGGATACCCTGTAAAATAGCATGGCATGTAGCCCAGGATAATTAAGAATTACTTCTAACATGCTTTTTGCAGCTGGATCACGTTCAAAAATAACATTTATGTCTTTTTTTATTCTTGCAAATATGGCCAATCACCCCTTTTTTGAGAAATAAAAAAAGCCCCTCATCTCTTCAGAGACGAAAGGCTTCGTGGTCCCACTCTGTTTGAGTAATAAAATTACTCCACTTTCTAAGTATATAACGCTACCAGCCGGGTAAGCCTACTAATTTCAGCCTACCGATTCACGGATGCATTTCATTTCTAATAAATCTTAGGTTTGCTTTCAGCCAGTGACAAACCCTCTCTTGAAGTTTATTAAAAACTACTTTTCCGATCAATATCATTAAACAATATCAAACTTGTAAGATATTGTATCTATAATAGCTATTTATGTCAAGATACTTTAGGCATTTAAAGTGAAATCTAATCTTTCGGCTAATAATTCTTTACCTAAAACAGTTATAAGCATATCTATTTCTGGTCCATGTGTTCTTCCAGTTACAGCAACACGTAAAGGCATAAATAATTTTTTGCCTTTGATTCCCGTTTCCTTAGCAATAGCCTTTAGTGCTTTTTTAATCTCGCTTGCTTCTAATTCTTCCATATCATTAATTTTTGCTTTGAAAGCCTCTATTAACTCTGGAACTTGTTCTTCTTTTAAGATATCTTTAACTTCATCACTTTCAAACGTAACTTCTTTACCTACAAAGAGCTCCATATATTCAGGTATTTCGTTTAAAGAATGTATTTTTTCTTGCACGCAAGCAACAATATTTTTTACCCAAGTATAATTTGCTTCATCTACATTTTCTTCTAAATATCCTGACCTTTGTAAGAATGGAATTGTTAATTTTGTAAGTTTATCTAGATCCGTTTTTCTTATATATGTACCATTGATCCAGTCTAATTTATCCATATCAAAAACAGCAGGGCGCTTTGATACATGATCTAAAGAAAATCGCTCTATAATTTCCTCTACTGTAAATATTTCTTCTTCTCCACCTGGAGACCAACCCAATAAAGCTAAAAAGTTTACAACTGCTTCTGGCAAATATCCTTTTTCCATATATTGAACTACTGAGGTTGCTCCATGTCTTTTACTCATTTTAGTTCTATCACTACCTAATATTAAGGAAACATGAGCAAACTTTGGTGTTTCAAAACCTAAAGCATTGTATACTAAAATTTGTCTTGGAGTATTAGATAAATGCTCTTCTGCTCTAACTATGTGAGATATTTTCATAGTATAATCATCTACTACTACAGCAAAATTATATGTAGGAATTCCATCAGATTTTACAATAACATAATCTCCGATTCCATTTGTTTCAAAATTAACTGTTCCTCTAACCATATCATCGATGGTGACCATCTGATTTTCAGGAACCTTAAACCTTACTACTGGTTTTCTACCTTCTTTGATAAACTGATTTCTTTTTTCTTCGGTTAAATTTCTACACGTACCATTATACCGAGGTAATTCTCCTTTTGCACTAAACTCTTTTCTTTGTTCTTCTATTTCTTCTTCAGAACAATAGCAATAATACGCGTGCCCTTTTTCAATTAATGAATCTATGTATTTTTGGTAAATTTCCAGACGTTCTGTTTGTCTGTATGGACCATATTCTCCTGGCATATCAGGCCCTTCATCCCAATCAATACCTAACCATTTTAATGATTCATAAATATTTACTTCTGATTCCCTGCTAGATCTTTCTCTATCAGTATCTTCTATTCTTAAAATTAATTTACCACCTAATTTACGAGCTAATAAAAAATTAAATAAGGCCGAGCGTGCCCCACCTATATGCAATGGTCCTGTTGGACTTGGAGCAAAACGCAATCTAACATCTTCCATATCTATGTAAACCTCCTAAAATCATGTATGTCTAAACTACTAAAATTATTATAACAAATGCTATTCAAACAAGAAAATTATTTTTTACTGTACACACTGCATAGCTAGAAATACCTTGACCAATTCCGACAAAACCTAGTCCTTCTGTAGTTGTTGCTTTAATATTAATCTTATCTAGCTGAACATTTAATTTTCTACAAATATTTTCTCTAATCTCTGAGATATAAGGAGCAAGTTTTGGCTTTTGTGCAGCTATTGTAGCATCAATATTATTTATTTGATAGTTATTTTCTTTTAGTAAAGAGGCTACTTTATCTAATAACTCTAAACTAGAGATATCTTTATAAGTATTATCTGTATCAGGAAAGTGTTTTCCTATATCTCCAAGTCCAGCAGCACCTAGCAATGCATCCATTATGGCATGAACTAAAACATCTGCATCAGAATGACCTAATAATCCAAACTCATAAGGAATATCTACTCCACCTAGAATTAACCTTCTGCCTTCTACTAATTTATGAACGTCATAACCAAAGCCTATTCGCATGCCTTTCTTCTCCTTAATATATTTATTGCTATATCTAAGTCTTCTTGGGTTGTAATTTTAATATTTTCATAACTTCCTAAAACAATATTTACACTTTGACCTATTTTTTCTACTAAAGATGCATCATCTGTACCCAGGTAATTTTCTCGGTCAGCTCGCTCATGAGCTTTTGTAATAATTTCTTTAGTAAAAACTTGCGGAGTCTGAACTGCCCAAAGTTCTTCTCTTTTTAATGTTTCTACTACTAATTTGCTACTATTAACTCTTTTAATAGTATCCTTAACAGGAACAGCTACTATACTAGCCCTCGTTATTTTTGCATTTTCTATGACTTCAGAAATTATTCTTGGCGTAACAAGTGGTCGTGCACCATCATGCACGACCACTAAACAATTTTCTTTATCAACTACCCTTAAAGCATTAAAAACGGATTCTTGTCTTTCCTTACCACCTATAACAATTCTGTTAACCTTTGAAAAATTATAGCGTTCTACAATTTCCTTTTGACAAAAATCTAATTCTTCTTGCCTGGTAACTACAATTATTTCATCTATCAAAGGATGATTTTGAAATACATCTAATGTATGAGCTAAAATAGGTTTATCAAATAAGTGCATATACTGTTTATTAGTGTCGCTATTCATTCTTTTCCCCTGTCCAGCCGCTAATAATATGACCACATTATCAAACAATTCCGCCCACCTCATCTGATCTTCTTAATTCTTCCTTGAGTTTGGCAAAAATCATTCTACCTGCAGCTGTTTGCAGTACACTGGTTACTACTACATACACATTTTCGCCAATAACCTTTTTTCCATTTTCAATTACTATCATAGTACCATCATCTAAATATGCAACACCTTGACCATACTCTTTACCATCTTTGATAACACGAAGAAACATTTCTTCGCCGGGTAAAACAACTGGTTTTACGGCATTTGCTAATTCATTTATATTTAAGACAGTTACCCCTTGTAACTCAGCAACCTTATTAAGGTTATAATCATTGGTTACAACAAATCCTTCTAAGACTTGGGCTAACTTTACTAATTTACTATCTACTTCTTGAATATCATCAAAGTCTTGGTTAGATATTTGGACAGGAATTTCTAATTCCTTACGGATTTTATTTAAAATATCTAAACCTCTACGACCTCTATTTCTTTTCAAAGCATCTGATGAATCTGCTATATGCCTTAATTCTTCAAGAATAAAATTCGGAATAACTAATGGACCTTCAATAAAGCCACTTTTACAAATATCTGCGATTCTACCATCTATGATAACGCTAGTATCTAAAACCTTTGGTTTTGGCTTTAAATAAGCTTTAGCAACCTTGTCTTTTGATCCAAATTTCAATATGGAGAAAACTCCTAATAAATCTTCTTTCTTTTTTGAACCTACACTCATACCTATATATCCTAAAAGCAAACTAACTATAATTGGCAGGTATGATCCTATATAAGGTAATTTCGAAAAAGAATTTCCCATTAAACTAGCAACTATAAGTCCGAATATTAAACCAATGGCTCCACCTAATAAATCTTGTATAGGCATTTTTTGCAAATTACTTTCAATCCATTTAGTCATTTGCAATACTTTTTTTACTATTTTGGGAGCCACTGCGTATCCAATGAGCCCTAAAATAATTGTTGGTACTATAATCAAGGCAATTCTTGCTTCTCTAAAGACTATAAAGAAACTATTAAAAATAAAGTTTCCTAGATATAATCCTCCAGACGCACAGGCTAGTGCTATTACTATGCGTACTACCTTCTCGACCACCAGTGCACCTCCTTTTTATTTATTTTCTCTAATATTATACGCTAGTATAGAAATACCTACAAGCACTAATGTTTTTTTTTGGGAATACTTCTAAAATGCACTAATTATTTCAGAGGTTAGTAAGATATGTTATTTGAAAAAGCTATCCAGCATGGCAACAATATAGTCTTCTTCTTCATTTTTAGCTAAAACTAATTCACTTATTAAAATTTGTCTAGCACTTTCTAACATGTTTCTTTCTCCAGTTGAAAGCCCCTTTTCTTTATCTCTTACGCTTAAGTTCCTCACAACTTCAGCTACTTCATAAATATCACCGCTTTTAATTTTTTCCATGTTAGCACGAAATCTTTTATTCCAATTTCCAGACATCTCCGTCTCTGGTTCTTGTAGTATAGCAATGATTTTATTAGCACCATTTGTGTCAATTACTTCCCTTAAGCCCGATAACTTAGTATTTTCCATAGGGATCATTACCTTCATGTCACCATAGGCTAATTTTAAGATATAGTACTTTTTCCTATCACCTAAAACTTCTTTTTCCTCAATAGCTTCTATTATCCCTGCTCCATGCATCGGATAAACTATCTTTTCACCTAACTTAAACATTTAATCATCCACCCCCAGAAATTACTATTTAATTGTAACAAATAAATATCGTTTTGTCAAAAATTTATTATTATATCACTATATTAAAAGCTCGTCAATATTTTTCATTTTTATTACTTTCATTGACAGAAATAATATTAGAGACCTATAATAAAACCTAGAAGAAAACAAAGGAAGTGATATATTTGAGGGAAAATATTTGTGAAGACTTTCAAGAAACAGTAAGAGAGTACCTTATAAGGCATCAAAGCATTCTAGACATAATATCTAAATCTCAAGAAACTAATGCTTATATTTCGAGGGCGTTAACTAAGGCTATCACTCAATGCGGTTGTATAGAGTTAAACTCCAAGAAAATAAACCTTCCTGAAAGTTCTACTATCTCTGATATAAAAGATGCCTATAATAGTCAATTGAAGGGAAATTTATGTAGTACTTGCTCTGAAATTATTGAACAAGAATTAGGAAAAAACCTTTTTTATATTGTGGCCCTTTGTAATGCTTTAGAATTAGATTTAGAGGATATTTTGCTAAAAGAAAATAAAAAAGTTAAAGCTTTAGGTAGATTTAACTGTACTTAATATAAAAAAAGGTCGCAAACCTTGCGACCTTTTTTATATATGCCTTTCTAAAAAAACATGTTCTTTTAATCTTCTTAATCCTTCTTTTATCTTAAATGCCCTTACTTCTCCGATTCCTTCAACATCATCAAGTTGTTCAATAGTTGCACTTAAAATCTCTTGAAAATCCGAAAAAGAGTTAATAAGGTTTATAATTACTTGACTAGGCAGTCTCGGAATTTTGTTTAACAGTCTATAACCCCTAGGTGAAACTGAAAAATCTATATTATTATTACTCATATTATAGCCTAATTCTTTAACATAATTTGCTAAATCCAGTAAATCTTCTGAATCCCAATTTTTAAAACTTCTAGTAATATCCTCTGCAGTCTTATCACCATCATGGTTCATGTAATCATTGATCACATGAATACCTTCTTCTTCAACATTACTAACTAATTCTTCTACTTGCATATTGATTAATCTACCCTCAGTACCTAATTCACTGGTATACTTTTCTATTTCTTTTACGATTCTCATAACCATTTCTGTTCTTTGTAATACTTTAACTACATCAAATATTGTGACTAAATCATCAAATTCTAAAGAATTTAGCATATTCAAAGTTTTATTTAAAACAGTTCTGTATTTATCTAAAGTTTGAATAGCTTGATTAGCCTTACTAAGAATTACGCTAATATCTTGTAGTGCATACCTAATATTTCCTTTATATAGAGAAATTACGTTTCTTCTTTGTGAAATAGAAATAACTAGCTCACCAGTTTGTCTTGCGACCATTTCAGCTGTCCGATGTCTTATTCCTGTTTCTGAGGAAGGTATGGAGAAATCAGGTACTAATTGTGCATTTGCGTATAATATTTTCATATTTTCTCTTTCTAATATAATAGCTCCATCCATTTTAGCTAATTCATATAAATTAGCAGCAGAAAACGGGCAATTAATTTTAAAACCACCTTCAACAATTTTCATTACTTCTGGTGAGTTTCCTAAAACTATTAGCCCTCCTGTTCCTGCTCTTAAGACATTATCTAGGCCTCGTCTTAAATCAGTTCCTGGTGCTACTATTTTCAAAGCTTCTATAAGATTTTTTTCATATATTTTATCCTTCTCCAAAAAGATCCCTCCAGTTACATTTGCATACTTCTATAAATCTTCTCAATAAACAATTTATTTAAACACTTGTCCAATTACTTCTTTTAAGTTTTTTTTATCAATAACTTCAATACCCTGGGTATTGAAGTTTCCTTTAACTGCATCTTTTGCAATATAAACTTTAGAAAAACCCATTCGATCAAGTTCTCTTATTCTACTTTCTAAAGATGGAACCTTTTTTAGTTCTCCGGTTAACCCTACATCGGCTATGAAAGCTGTATCACTTGCAATTCCTTTATTATAAACCGAAGAAGTGATACTCATTATAATAGCTAAATTGACCGATTGCTCTGTAATTTTTAACCCTCCAGTAGTTTTGACAACTACATTTTTATCAAATAGTTTAATTCCAGCTCTTTGCTCCAATAGAGATATTAAAGTATTTAATTGATCTCTTCTTAAACATTCTCCAATCCGAGATGGATAAGCCGTAAACGTGGTTGAAACTAAGCTTTCAACTTCAACAATAATAGGTCTTGTGCCTTCCTTAGTCACGGTTAAAGCACTTCCTGATACTAATTCTTTATGATCTCTTCTGGTAATAAAATATTCAGAAGGATTATCAATAGAATTAAGACCTTTATCTGTCATGGAGAAAAACCCCATTTCACCGGTACTACCAAATCTATTTTTTGAAGTTATTAAGGATTTTAACTCTTCTCCACTTTCCCCTGTAATAATTAGCACTGTATCTACTAAATGTTCTAATGCTCTTAGTCCAGCCATTTCGTCATTTTTAGTCATCTGTGCCACCATAATAACTGCTCTTGGTCTATTTGTATCCTTGGCAATTTTAAGAAGCTCACTAGCGCATTCCATCGTTTGTATAGGGGATCCTGGACGAGATGTGTATTCTTCTAAGGTGAATGTTTGAATACTATCTACAATAATTAAATCAGGATCTATATTTTCTACTGTTGCTAGCACATTGTCCATACTGGTATCTGAAAAGACCCAAATATTTTCATTTACCTTATCTAAAATTCTATCTGCTCTATTTTTAATTTGGCTTTCACTTTCTTCGCCAGAAGTATATAAAACTTTATATCCTTTTTGTGCCATATCATCAGCAACTTGTAGTAATAAGGTTGATTTTCCAGCTCCAGGTGCAGCTGTAATAATCGTTATTGAGTCTTTTACTATACCCCCACCCATAACCCTATTAAATTCATTTAAATTTGTTACAATCCGATCACTATTACTTGACGTAATCTCGTTTAATCTTTTGACATTAATATTTAATTTGCCTCTCTGTTTAGTAGCTGTGCTTTTTTTGGGTTCGATTTCCTTTTCGTTAAATCTATTCCATTCCTTACATGATGGACAACATCCTAACCACCTTATGCTTTCATATCCACACGTCTCACAAATATATATTACTTTATTTTTTTTCATATAACACCTCATAATACAACTTTGTTATTATTTGTCCTATAACAATTATTTATAATAGTATTCTCTATTATATCATAACTTAGCTCAATTAAAAAAAGCAGGCACTTACTAGCACCTGCTTATAGAATTTCCTATTAACTTAGCTTGATTTTTCCTTCGATACCATCTACATGAATTGTATCTCCTGCTTTATAGGTTCCCTTTAACATCTCTTCTGATAAATTATCTTCGATTAGCTTTTGAATTGCCCTTCGTAAAGGACGTGCTCCATAATCTTTATCAAATCCTTCTTTAACGATTAACTCCTTTGCTTTATCAGTTACATTAATACTTAGCTCGTTTTCTGTTAATCTTTCTCTTAACTCGTTCAACATTAAACTAACAATTTCTTTAATGTGTTCTTCTGTAAGTGCATGAAAAACTAGAGTTTCATCTATTCTATTTAAAAATTCTGGTCTAAATGTTTTCTTTAAACTTTCCATGACTTTATTTTTCATCAGCTTATAACTATCTTTATCTGATTCTTTTGAAGTAAATCCTAACGGCTTACTTTGTTTTAAATCACTTGCACCCACATTGGAGGTCATGATTAATACGGCATTTCTAAAGTCTACCGTTCTACCTTTACTATCTGTTAATCTACCATCTTCTAACACTTGTAGTAAAATATTAAATACTTCCGGGTGAGCTTTTTCAATTTCATCTAATAGAATAACTGAATATGGCTTTCTTCTTACTGCTTCAGTTAATTGACCACCTTCTTCATAACCTACATATCCTGGAGGTGCTCCAACTAAACGTGAAACAGCATGTTTTTCCATATACTCACTCATGTCAATTCTTACTAAAGCCTTTTCATCCCCAAATAGTGTCTCGGCTACTGCGCGAGCAAGCTCAGTCTTACCTACACCGGTAGGTCCTAAGAAAATAAAAGAACCGATTGGTCTTTTTGGGTTTTTTAATCCAGAACGAGCTCTTCTCATTGCACGAGATACTGCTTGAACTGCTTCTTCTTGACCTATTACGCGCTCATGTAAAATTTTCTCCATATTTATAAGTTTTTCACTTTCTTCTTGTTGTAACTTTTTAACTGGGATCTTGGTCCAACTAGAAATTATACCCGCTATATCTTCTCCAGTTAAAATCTGACTCTTAGTTCTTTTTTGAGTATTCCATTTATCCCTTGTTTCTTCCAACTCTTTTTTCTTCTTTAATTCTTCATCTCTATAAGTTGCAGCTTTTTCATAGTCTTGGCTAATTACAGCTTCTTCTTTTTCTTTAGCAATTTTTTCTACATCATCTTCTAACTTTTTCAATTCTGGTGGAGTTATATGAGCCTTTAACCTTACTTTAGAAGAAGCTTCATCTAAAACATCTATTGCTTTATCAGGAAGAAATCTATCAGTTATATATCTATTGGACATTTCTACGGCTGCTTTTACGGCTTCTTCACTTATTTTTATACTATGATGGGCTTCATACTTATCTCTTAAACCCATTAAAATTTGTTCTGTTTCCTCTAATGTAGGTTCATTAACTTGAACAGGTTGGAATCTTCTTTCTAAAGCAGAATCTTTTTCTACATATTTTCTATACTCATTTATTGTTGTTGCTCCAATAAGTTGCATTTCACCTCTAGCTAAAAAAGGTTTTAAAATATTTGCAGCATCAATGGATCCCTCTGCGGAACCAGCACCTATCAAGGTGTGAATTTCATCGATAAATAAAATTGTGTTGCCGTCTCTTATAACTTCTTTAATGACCTTTTTGAGTCTTTCTTCAAATTCACCTCTATATTTAGCTCCAGCTACTAAGCCAGGTAAATCTAACGTTAATACCTTTTTATTAGTTAAGATTTCTGGTACAGTTCCATTCACAATTGACTGTGCTAAACCTTCTACTATTGCAGTTTTACCTACACCAGGTTCGCCAACTAATACAGGGTTGTTTTTAGTTCTTCTACTTAAAATTTGAATAACTCTATCAACTTCATCTTGTCTTCCAATAACAGGATCCAGTTTGTTGTTTTGTGCCATTTTAGTTAAATCACGACTAAAATCATTTAAAGTAGATGATTGCATTGGCTTAAATTCCTCATTTTCAGGCATACTAATATCACTTGTAGGATTTAAAAAACCATAATAGTGGTTTGGATATCCTCCTAGGAAAGCAGCAACTTGATTGCTCATTTTTTCCTCAGTTAACCCTAATTCTTTAAATACTTGTGCAGCACTACCATCCTTTTCATTTATTAATCCAAGCAAAATATGCTCAGTACCAATATATTTAACATTCCATTTACGTGATTCATTGTCAGCTAACTCCAAGACCTTTTTAGCTCGTGGTGTGAATTCAATTTCTCCTTCAGGCTTTTCAGTACCTGCGACAATTGTTTTTGAAATCATTTCTTTTATTTTCTCTAAGCTAACACCTAAACTGATTAGAGACTTAGCACCTACTCCCTGTCCCTCTTTTAATAGTCCTAATAAAATATGTTCTGTACCTATTGCTGGATGATTATACTTAATTGCTTCTTCTTTAGCTATCAATAATACTTTTTGAGCCTTTTCCGTCATTTTTTCTAACATATACATCCCTCCACTATTATCTTTGTAATATTTCCTTAAATATTTCTGCTCTTTTTATATCTCTTTCCTGGGCTGTCATTTCTTTTCCACTTATAATTTGTAAATATGCTGGTTGACAAAGTAAAAATAATTCATTAATTGGTTTAATCTCTAAGTTTTCCACCATACCTAGAGTCTTTCCTAATCTTAAATCCGAAATTAGGCTAAATGCTTCTTCAGATGAAATTATTTTTGCGTTAGTTAAAATTCCATAAGCTCTTTTTGCTTTATCTTCAATTAGTAGCCCTGATTTATTAAGTAAATACTCTCTGGCCTTTTGTTCTTGATCTACTAATCTTTTTACAATTAAATTTACATTGGCTACAATTTCTTCTTCACTTTGACCTAAGCTAATTTGATTAGAGATTTGAAATAAATTACCTAAAGCTTCTGTGCCTTCTCCAAATATTCCTCTTACAGCGACTCCAACTTGCGATAATTGACGTAAAATTAGATTTGTTTGCCTTGTTAAAACTAATGCTGGTAAATGCATCATTACTGAAACTCTCAAACCTGTGCCTAAGTTAGTGGGGCACGTTGTAAGATAACCGTACTTTTCATTAAAAGCAAAATTCAATTTTTCTTCTAATAGATCATCAAGTTCAGTACACTTTTGCCATAAATCTTTTAAAACTAGGCCAGATCCAAAACATTGTATTCTTAGATGGTCTTCTTCATTAACCATTATACTAACTGATCCTTCTTTATTAACTAAAATTCCTTTATTTTGAGGATTATGCCCATGTCCTGGGCTAATTAAGTGCTTTTCCACTAATACTTTTCTTTCTAAATCATTGAAGATTTCTAAATTGAAAAATTCTAAACTTTCTATGTTACTAGTGGCATCCTTTATAGTTTTTAATACACCTTTTGAATTTTCTTTGTTACTTGTATTAAATAAAAACTCTTCTAGATTTCGAGCTAATCTAATTCTTGAGCTTAATACAATCTCAGGGAAATTTCCACTTCCTTCAGTCCAAAAACTATGAGTATCTTCGATTAGATTCTTAATCAACAAGGACACCTCCTATTCTTCCTTACTTATTTTACTTTCTAATTCTTTGATGCTATCTCTAAGTTTAGCGGCCTCTTCAAATTCTTCTTTACTCACCGCATACTGTAACTTTTCACGCATTAGTTTTATTTCATTTTTAATTCTAAGTCCTCCACCTATGCGTTTGGGAATTTTACCTGTATGTTTTGTTGTTCCATGTAGTCTTTTTAATAGTGGCTCTAATTGCATTCCAAAATAATTAAAACATTCATTACATCCTAAGCGCCCATCTTTAGCAAATTTATGATGATCCATCCCACATTTTTCACATTTTAATCCATTAGATGATATACTGCCTATTTGTGGAATAAACTCATTTTCAAATAAAGATCCTAATAAGTTAGAAAAGCTTAGTTGTGGTTTGAAAACTACGCCAAATTGCTCTTGATACTTTTTTGCACAATCTTCGCAAATATATTTTTCCATTTTCTTACCATTAATGGTTTTAGTTAAATATATGTTTGCTACCTTTTCATTACAATCTTCACAATACATTTTTCTACCTCCTTCAGAACTTATCATAAATCGATGCGTAGTGCAGAAGATATTGCAATATGCAACATATGAGCTCTTAATTTATCCATATCTTTTAGATTTTCGCTTACTAAAGTATCATTAAAAACATTTATTAAAATTATAGCTTCACGCTTTGTTAGTATTTCTTCTCTTACTAACAGCTCCATAATGCCTTCTAATTGCTTTTTATTTATGGAATCACCTATTGTTTCTTCAAGTAAATTTTGTAGGTTCTCCTTTGTATTTATTCTTAACCTAACTATCCGAATATAACCTCCTCCACCCCGACGAGTCTCTACTAAATAGCCCTGCACAGGAGTGAACCTCGTACCTAAAACATAGTTTATTTGAGAAGGGACACATTCGAAGTTTTGAGCAAGCTCATTTCTTTGTATTTCAATAACACCATTACGTGCTTGCTCTAGTAAATTCTTTAAATAATTTTCTATTATCTCTGACATACTAGCCAAGCTCATCACCTCTGACCTTCCTTGACCTTATTATAACAAAAATACCCACCCTTTATACAAAGGTCAAATAAGGTCAAAAAGATTTATTTTTGCCTTAAAGATTAACCTTGCTCTTAATATCTCCTGTTTTCATAGTTTCTCTCATTTTTCATGTTTATATATTTCTTACAAGTATCTGCTAGTAAAGAGTTTAGCATTCAAAGATATAGTGATGAAAATTTGTTAATGTAAAAAACTCCCCTTATAATAAACAGTTATATTTATAAACTGTTTATTATAAGGGGAGTATATTCTTGCCTATGTCTTACTAAATTGTTAATTACAAAACGGATAAATATCTTTCCCCACTGTCGGGGAGAATTGTCACTATTCTCTTACCTTTATTACTTGGATCATTTGCCAAAATTAGAGCTGCTTTTACTGCTGCGCCCGAAGATATTCCAGCTAAAATTCCCTCTTCTTTAGCTAGGATTCGTGCAATTTCAAAGGAATCTTCTGTTTTAACTTTTATAATATGATCAATTACATCTTTATTTAACACTCTAGGTACAAAATTTGCACCAATACCTTGAATACCATGCACCCCTGACCTTCCTTCTGATAATAAGGGAGACTCTTCTGGTTCTACTCCATAAACTTTAATATTTTTGTTTTTTGCTTTTAATACCCTTCCTATACCAGATAAAGTACCACCTGTTCCTATACAAGCTATGAAAATATCTATTTGACCTTCAGTATCTTCTAATATCTCTTTAGCTGTAGTTTGCTCGTGAATACCTGGGTTCGCCTCATTTTCAAATTGCTGAAATATGTATGAATTTTTATTCTTATTTTTAATTTCTACTGCTTTTTCTATAGCTCCTTGCATACCTTTTGCTTTTTCAGTTAAAACTATTTCTGCCCCAAATGAGCTTAATAATTTTCTTCTTTCTATGCTCATATTTTCAGGCATAGTTAAAATTAACTTATATCCTTTTCTAGCTGCTACCATGGCTAGCCCTACTCCTGTATTACCACTGGTAGGTTCAATAAGTAATGTATCCTTATTAATTAAGCCTGAATTTTCAGCTGTTTTTATCATATTATAACCAACACGATCTTTTACACTTCCACCTGGATTAAAATATTCTAACTTAACTAAAATTTCTGCTCCTAAACCTTGGGAGATTTTATTTAATCTAACTATTGGTGTTTTACCAATTAAATCAAGTATATTATCGTATATCATAACTACTCTCTCCTATCTATATAATAATCCGTTATTTAACATTTTATTTTAGAAAACCATTATTTTCAAGCACAAAAAAAACACCCTTAAGGTGTTATTTAACATATAAATGGCTCCTCGAGCTGGGCTCGAACCAGCAACCCCCTGGTTAACAGCCAGGTGCTCTACCATTGAGCTATCGAGGAACAATAGGAAAAATCCCGGCGACGACCTACTCTCCCAGGACCTCTGGTCCAAGTACCATCAGCGCTGGAGGACTTAACTACCGTGTTCGAAATGGTAACGGGTGTGACCCCTCCGCTATTATCACCGAGAAAATATGTAATTGTTGAGTAGCATTTGCTCTCTCAAAACTACACAGTGAAGATTTTCGTCTTTATTTAGGTCAAGCCCTCGACCTATTAGTACTAGTCCGCTAAATACCTCACGGCACTTACACTTCTAGCCTATCTACCAGATATTCTCTCTGGAGTCTTACCAGCTTACGCTGTGGGAAATCTCATCTTGAGGTAGGCTTCGCGCTTAGATGCTTTCAGCGCTTATCACTTCCAAACGTGCTACCCAGCTATGCCTCTGGCGAGACAACTGGTAC
>NZ_FWWT01000011.1 GCF_900176035.1 Desulfonispora thiosulfatigenes DSM 11270
GCCTTGGTGAGCCATTACCTCACCAACTAGCTAATCAGACGCGGGTCCATCCATAAGCGATAGCATTGTAAAGAGGCCATCTTTACTTAATCTACCATGCGGTAAATTAAGCTTATTCGGTATTAGCACCGGTTTCCCGGAGTTATCCCCAACTTATGGGCAGGTTACCCACGCGTTACTCACCCGTCCGCCACTAACTTTTAGTATTTAGTAAACTAAATACTAAAAGTCCGTTCGACTTGCATGTGTTAGGCATGCCGCCAGCGTTCGTCCTGAGCCAGGATCAAACTCTCCATTAATATCCTGCAAGCTCAAAACCAACATTTGGCTTTGTTATTTATCCGTTTGTTACTTGTGGTCTGTTTCTTTATAACTGTTTGATTTTCAAAGAACAACTTGTTTAGAAGATGTGATGCTCATGTATGTTTCAACATTTTGCATTCAATTATCAATTTCTCTCTTCTTTTGTTTTTTTCTTGTGTTTCGTCCCCTCTTGGCGACAAAACTTATCTTATCATCTTATTTGTTTCAAGTCAACATTTATTTAAAATATTGTCGAATACTTTTTGTCATATTTTTTTTGTCGTAGGTGATAAGTTGATTTTTATTTTACCAAGATATTTAAAGCTTGTCAATAAAATAGTAGCATCTATTTATTTAAAAGATGCTACTATTTTCTATATCTTCTCTTGTTATATATCTTCTCTTGGTTTTAAGGTTGGAAATAATAAAACATCTCTTATGGAAGAAGAGTTAGTTAAAAGCATAATTAACCTATCAATACCTATTCCTAAACCACCTGTTGGAGGCATTCCGTATTCTAAAGCCCTTAAGAAATCTTCATCCATCCTGTGAGCCTCATCATCACCTTTTTCTCTTTGTTCAACTTGGCTCATAAATCTTCCCTTTTGATCAATTGGATCATTAAGCTCAGAGAAGGCATTGGCTAATTCTCTTGAAACTACAAAAGCTTCAAAACGAGAAGTAAAGTTTGGATCATCTTCTTTACGTTTAGCTAATGGAGAAACTTCAATTGGATAATCTAAGATGAAAGTAGGCTGGATTAAATGTTCTTCTACAAATTCCTCAAAAAATTCATTTAATACACTGCCTTTAGTAGCATCTTCGGGAACATTAACCTTATGTTCTTTGGCTACATTTCTGGCTTCTTCATCAGTTTTTATTTGACCAAAATCTACATTAGCATACTGCTTCACAGCATCTACCATGGTTATTCTATTCCAAGGCGGGGCTAAATTGATTTCATGATTTTCATAAGTAATAGTTGTCGTTCCAATACACTGTTTAGCTACATGAGCTACCATCTCTTCAGTTAAACGCATCATATCTTTGTAGTCAGCATACGCTTGATATAATTCTAGTAAAGTAAATTCAGGGTTATGTCTAACTGAAATGCCTTCATTACGAAATACACGTCCAATTTCATATACTCTTTCCATTCCGCCTACTATTAAACGTTTTAAATGTAATTCTAAAGCTATGCGCATATATAAATCTATATCTAATGCATTGTGATGAGTTATAAATGGTCTAGCTGAGGCTCCCCCAGGAATAGAATGTAATGTAGGAGTTTCTACTTCTAAAAATCCTTCATTATCTAAAAATTCACGTATACTTCTAATTATCTTACTTCTTAAAACAAAGGTTTGTTTTACTTCTGGATTCATAATTAAGTCTACATATCTTTGACGATATCTTAGTTCTACATCTTTTAAGCCATGAAACTTTTCTGGTAAAGGTCTTAATGACTTAGTTAGCATTGTTATTTCCTTAACTGAAACTGTAGTCTCGCCTTTATTCGTAATAAAAATAGTTCCTTTAATCCCTAAAATATCACCAATATCAGCTTTTTTAAATAAATCATGAGCTTCTTCCCCGACATTATTTAACTTAACATATAATTGAATCCCACCACTTAAATCTTGTAAATTAGCAAATCCTGCTTTACCATGACCTCTTTTTGCCATTAATCTACCAGCAATTATAACTTCTTCACCATTTTCAATTAGCTGTTCTTGATTATCTAATATTTCTTGTGTATGGTGTGTGTATTCAAATTTTTGGCCAAAAGGATTGATATTTTTTTCTCTAAGCTCTTTGAGTTTATCATGACGAACCTGCACTAATTGATTTAAGTCTAAATTTTCTTGTTCGGCCATAATTGTTCCCCCTAACTAAGAAACTAGTTTTTCACATCTAGTATTTCAAGTTTAATTTTTCCAGCTGGTACTTCAATCTCCACAACACTGCCTACTGATTGACCTAATAAACCGCTGCCTACTGGAGATTCATTAGATATTTTATCTTCTAAAGGATTGGCTTCCGCTGAACCAACTATAGTATACTCTAATTCTTCATCAAATTCTAAGTCTTTTAAGCAAACTACTGATCCTACTGACACAATCCCAGCTTGTCTATCATCATTTTGTATAATTTTAGCCGAACGTAGCAGCTTTTCTATTTCAATTATTCTTCCTTCTATAAAGGCTTGTTCATGCTTTGCATCATCATATTCGGAGTTTTCGCTTATATCGCCAAAGTCAATTGCTTGCTTTAGTCTTTCTGCTACTTCTTTTCTCCTAACGGTCTTTAAATGTTCTACTTCATTTTCTAGTTTTTCAAAGCCTTCTTGGGTTAATATAACCTCTTTTTCAGTCATGCTTATTCTCCCCTTTTAATTTATAATTAAGCTTATAGCAGAAAGTTCTTTAGGCAAAAATCACAATAAGCACTGTAACAAAAGGATACAGTGCCATAAAGTACATTATAATAATATAGTTAAATAATGTCAAGAAGCTGTTGCAACTGGAAGCCATGCTTTCTAGACAACCGATTTATTTCTAAAATACTTTCTAATGTTAAATTATTTCCTAAAATAAATTCATCATACTTTCCTTCTAAAGCTAAAATCATTGTTTCTGCCATACTAGCATAAACTAGCTCTTTCGGTAAACTAAAATTAAAATTTATCTCAGTATTTTCAGGCACTTTTATTAATCCTTCTTCTATAGTTAAGACATCTTTTCTTTTAGCCTTAATTTCCCTGACTAAATCTTTATCCTTTACTAACTCAGAAAATACGGATCCTGTTTTTATATCTTCTAAATTTATTATTTTCTTATCTAAATTAGTTGCAAGTATAACTATGTCATTGTTTTTTAAAATATCTTTTATATCCCTGCTTATTTTAATTGCTATTCCATGTTCATACATAATTCTTCTGGTTAATTTAGTTAAATCTTCATTAGTTTCTGATGCAATCGTTAAATACTTGCACTTTGGAGCTAGTATACGAGTTATCACCGTACCTTTTGAACTCGTTGCACCAAGAATTGCAATATGTGCATTTTGGATATCACCCTTTTTACCCTCGATAGCTTTTAAAGTTTCTTCAATAATAATAGCTATCTTATAATTATCTCCAATTGTTATCGGAATACTACTATCTTTTAATATCTCATCTTGAAACTTTTCAGCTATAACGGATAATTCTCCTCCTATACCGATAACCTCGACACCCAATTTTATGCTTAAACTAATTGCCTCATTTAATTTTTTTAAGATTATTTGTTTAGGCAAGTTTAGGATTTGTTTGGTTGTTAAGGGACAAGCTATTATAAAACCTTCTACTGCTTCATACTTAGACCTTAAATTAGTTATTTCTGAAACCTTCATAGGGGGTGCAAAGCGAATTGTCTTTTCTATAATTTTATTAGGTACTCTTTTTAATAAGGGGAATTTCCGAAAATAATCTTCAGTTTCAAGAGGATGCATAATAAATGCAAACCTTCTCATGTAAATTCCTCCTAAGCTAATTTTTCTTTTGCAAACTCAATTACTCGTGGATTTAATTCTACTCTATTTAATATTTTAAAATATTCTTCTGTTGATAATTCATGATTTGTTTCTTTCAAAGCTACAAAAATGGCTTCTAAAACATTAGTTCCAAAAGATCTTCCCTGAAAATCTGGAGTAGTAGTAATTAATTTACTTACACCCCTTAATTTAAGGAGTTCAATATCATTTATGGTAACCGTATTTGTCACAATAATCTTATCTTGTAATCTTAGTGGTAAATGTTTTTTTATAAAGAGAAAATCACCTGCTATTATATCTGCATCCTGATAATATTCTCCAAATTTATTAATAATTCTTTCTTGTTGCTTTCCTGTTGGATATAAATATTCAAAGGGCAACTGACTTATTAATGGAATTACTATCTTTGCTAAGCTTTCCAAATTTTTAAGTGATTTTATTGGGATAGGAAGGCCTAGCCCAAAAATTAAATCTCCATAAATGACCTTTGCGCCAAATTGTTCTAAAGACTTAGCCATCCCAAAGCGATCTACACCACAAACTAACAAAACCTTTTTATTACTTAAATTTATATGTAATTGATTATCTAAATATTCTATTGTTTTTCTTTCCAATGTATTCTTTAGACCACTACCATCAACAATCGGAGTTTGTTTGGCAGCATCTTTAAGTTTTTTTGCATCTCGGAGCATATACTTTTTTTCTCCTGCGAAAAGATGTAAATCTATGCCTCCCATACCAAAAGCATCTACTTTTCCATCTAATTCTTGTATTTTTGCTATTGCCAGTTCAAGATTTCCATCTGTTCCTATTCTTTTAATTAAAAATTTTTGACCTAAAATTTCCGTTTCGACTTGATGATTTCTACTACTAGAACCTAAACTAACGCTTACTACACGTTTCACTCGTAAGCCCCCTAATATTCTCTTTTTACTTTTATTATTACCACAATTAAAATGGGTTAACCGGTAACAAATACTTACAAATATAATTTTTAACTCATAACCTTTATTTTCCTAGGCATACTAATGTTAAATAATCTTTAAGGGTGGGATATTTATGAAGGGTTTTTATAAATGTTCAGTATGTAAACAAAATCTCCAATTAGTAGATGAATATTTAGCTGATTTTAAATCTGTAACGGATAAAAACAATAATTTGCTTTGCATTAATTGTTACCAAAACCTTTGTGATAGGGAAGCTTACTATTAAAAAAAGGCTAGCTCTTTTTGAGCTAACCCTTTTCTTTTATACAATAGAAAACAATTCTTCTCCAGAATTTACAGCTACACCTTCTACTACATTTATATTTTCTATTACTCCATCACACGGTGCTAAAATTTCATTTTCCATTTTCATTGCTTCTAGGATTAACACCTTTTCACCTTGTTGTACTTTTTCACCTTGTGATTTTAATATTTTTAAGATTTTGCCAGGCATCGGGGAATTTACTATGTTATCCCCTACACCTTTCCTGGTCAGAGGTATTTTGTGATTACTTTCTACTTTTCTGTCCTCTTGGATCTCTTTATTATCTTCTGCTTTATTAAAGGTTTCCTTTGGAGAAATAATAGTCTCAATTTTTTCAACCTCTAATTCATATGTCTTGCCTTCAAATTTAACGCTTAGTTTATGAATTTCTCCATTATTTAAAGTACTATTTGTACTAGTATTTAAATTAATATTGTTTTTAGTTTTTAATCTTTTGGCAAAGCTCTGCCCTGCAAATGAACTAGTATTAGAACTACAATCTAATATCTTCGGGCTATTTTCAATTTTAGCCTTTTCTTTAAGGTCGTTGGTATTATTATTTTTAATTTCCGGACTAGCTTTAAGATTATCTTTTGCAAAGAAATCTTTAGCAACCTGTGGAAATAAAATATACATAAGTAGTTTTTCAGTTGTATCTGCCTCAGGATAAAGCAGTTTTGACTTTTCTAACTCTGGTTCAATTAAATCAGCAGGACGCACAGTAATTGGCTGTTCATCACCGATGATTTTCTTTCTAATATCTTCATTAACCTTACCTGGAGGTCTACCATATAAACCTCGCATATAGTTTTTAACCTCATTTGTACACATTTTATAACGTTCACCTAATAATACATTTAGGGCTGCTTGCGAACCAACTATTTGGCTAGAAGGCGTTACTAACGGTGGATAACCAAAATCCTCCCTTACTCTCGGCACTTCTGCTAAACAATCATCTAACTTATCTAAAGCATTTTGTTCTGTTAATTGAGTTATAAAGTTTGATAACATTCCGCCTGGTACTTGATATCTAAGAATATTAACATCTACACCTGATTTATACACATCAAATTCGGCATAGTTTTGTCTTATCCTTTTAAAATATTCTGATAAAGGTACTAAGTCTTCTAAATTTATACCGGTTGTATATGCTCCCTCATTTAATACTGCCACCATAGTTTCAGTTGCAGGCTGAGAAGTTCCTAAGGCAAGGGCCGAATTAGCCGTATCAATTACATCAGCACCTGCCTCAATAGCCTTTAAATACATCATAGAGCCCATACCACTTGTATAGTGTGTATGCATTTGGATAGGTAACTTTAATTCATTTTTTAAGGCTTTGACTAAATCAAATGCTCCAGTAGGTGATAATAGCCCTGCCATATCTTTAATACAAATCGAATCTGCTCCACTATCTTTTAATTCTTTTCCAAACTTCACATAATAATCTATATCATAAATGGTTCCCGTCGTATAACTAATTGTTCCTTGGACATGCTTACCATTCTTCTTAACAGCTGCCATAGCTCTTTGCATATTTCTAATATCATTTAAAGCATCGAAGACTCTAAAAATATCCATTCCATATTCACAAGTTTTCTTCACAAACTCATCGACTACATCATCAGCATAATGCTTATAGCCTAATAAGTTTTGACCCCTTAAAAGCATTTGTAGTTTAGTTTTTTTAAATGCTTCACGTAAAACCTTAAGTCTCTCCCAGGGATCTTCATTTAAAAAACGCATACAGGAATCAAAGGTAGCCCCTCCCCATACTTCTAAAGAGTGAAACCCTATATTATCCATCTTTTCAGCAATAGGTAACATATCTTCTGTTTTCATTCTAGTTGCTAATAACGACTGATGACTATCTCTTAACGTAGTATCAGTAATTCCTATTAGGCGTTTTGTTTGCTTCAAGCTTCTTCACTCCTAATCTCACTATTATATATAACAAGCTTTTTAACTACTTATCTTTAATATTATCCTGTATACAGGTATACAACAATCTTATATTTTCTAATTATTTTGTTTTTCCCCTTGCTTTTTTAAGTTTAATTGCTTATAATCTTTAGCGATGGGTATAGAAAATAGGGACACATACCGTCCCAGCATGTTGGAATATTTAAGAATGTTTAAATTTATGCTAATATAATAATTTATTGGAATATTATATCCTTATTTGCATCGAACTCAAAGCATATCATCAGCTTTACAAAATATAAGGGGGTTTTTACTTATGGTTACACGTATTGCAATTAATGGTTTTGGTCGTATTGGTCGTCTTTGTTTAAGAGAAGCTATCAAAAGATCTGATTTAGAGGTTGTTGCGGTTAATAGTACTGGAGATCCTAAAACAAGTGCTCATTTATTAAAGTACGATTCTACACATGGTATCTATGATGGGGAAATTAAGTACACTGATAATAGCTTAATCATAGACGGAAAAGAAGTAAAACTTTTATCAGATCGTGATCCTTCAAAAATGCCTTGGAAAGATTTAAAAATTGATATCGTTTTAGAAGCAACTGGTAAATTCAATTCTAAAGAAGCAGCTTCCGTTCATTTAGAAGCTGGAGCGAAAAAGGTCGTTATATCAGCACCAGCTAAAAATGCAGATGCAACTATAGTAATGGGTGTAAATGAAGATAGTTATGATGCTGAAAAACACACTATCATTTCAAATGCATCATGTACGACTAATTGCTTAGCACCTATAGTTAAAGTTTTACATGATAACTTAACTATAAAAACAGGTCTTATGACTACTGTTCATGCTTTTACAAATGATCAAAAGAACCTTGATAATAGACATAAAGATTTACGCAGAGCTCGTGGTTGTGTACAATCAATTATCCCTACTACTACTGGTGCAGCAGCTGCTGTTACTTTAGTAATACCTGAACTTGAAGGAAAATTAAATGGTATGGCTCTTAGAGTACCGACTCCAGATGTTTCTCTAGTTGACTTAGTAGTAGAATTCGAAGAAAAAATTACTAAAGAAAATATTAATGATTTATTAAAAGAAGCTTCATTAACAAATATGAAAAATGTTATGGCTTATTGTGACGAACCACTTGTTTCAATTGATTTTACAGGTAATCCACATTCAACTATTATTGATGCATTATCAACAATGGTTGTAGGAGATTATACTGCTAAAATAATTGCTTGGTATGATAATGAGTGGGGCTATAGCTGTCGTGTTATAGATTTAGTTTCTCATGTTGGTCAACAATTATGTTCTGCTAATGCAAGATTAGCTGTATAAAAAAGTAAACCCTCGATTTGTAGGGGTTTACTTTTTTTACCCATATTTATTTATGCCTACATTGCCTTTTACATTATTCTGCTTGAAAAGCTCTTTACCTTACTTTGTTATGTTCTCATTAAGCAGTGATACTCTCCTTCTTATTTACCTTGACTCTTTTAAATTTCCACCAAAATATAACTAGCGATAAAATTAAAAATATACACGTCATCAATAATAAAGTACCTATATCTTCTTTAATCAATGAATAGTCTACACCCATTAAACTTAGCTTACGCAAATTATTTGCTATATACGTTAGAGGTAATAATTTACCTACAAAAGCAAGATAATCTGGCATAGCTTGCATTGGCCAAGTATATCCTGATAATAAAAACGAAGGCAGAGCTATTAACATCGAGTACTGAATAGAATCTAATGACTTATTGCATATGATGGATAAAAACATTCCCATCGTACAAATACATAAACTAAAAGCTAAAGTCAAACTACCAATCGATAATAAACTTCCATAGATCGGCATATTAAAATATTTAAAAACTACGTAAATTGAGCTAAAGCATGAGATAATTGATAACATTGTGTAAGTTAATATCTTTCCTGAAATTATGCCAAAAGTATGATAACTTTGAGTCAATAATTTTAAGGTGTTGTTTTTCCTTTCATTGGTAATCGTAATTGCGACTACTAAAAAGGTTGCTTGTTGTACTATAAACACAATTAAACCTGGCAGAAAAAAGTTCGCATAACCCGTAGTTGGATTATACCAGGGATGCAGTGATAAAGAAATAGGCATGGCTTCTGCATAAGCTATACTGTTTAAAGCTCCTTTAGATGCAACGTTTTTAATCACTATTCCCGTATCAAAGGTATTGATAATCTCTAGCGCTCCTACCATAAAATTATTACTAATCAATAAATTGGTTCCATTTGCAGAAGCAAAAACACTAGATTGTCTACCACTTTTTATGTTTTTTGTAAAATCAGCTGGCAGAATAATAACTCCATCTATCTTATCCTGCTCCATTAAAGGAATAATTTCTTCTTCACTTGAAAGCATTTCTACTTCAAATTTTGACGACTTTTCAAAACCATTAACAATTTGCCTCGATATTCCACTAGGTTTGTAATCTATAATACCAACCTTTAAATGATTAACAATATTACCTTGATACAAATAGGCATAAAAGGAAGAAAATAAAATTGGTATTATCAAAATAATTATTAATAATCGTTTATAGCTTAGTAAAAATTTTAATTCTCTTTTCATAACCTTGAGCATATCTAGCATTCTTGCACCTTCTTTCCCTCTAAACTAGCAGCCTCTTTAGAAGAATTAGATGCTTTATATTTAAATACCACAACAATTAAACTAATTACAAAGTATATACAAGATAAAGCACATAATGAATATAACTCATTTTTCAAAGCTTCAAAATTCAATTCCATTAACGATATTTTACGAATATTGCTTGCAAAATAAGTTAATGGTAGTGCTTTAGATACCATTTGTAGCGTTTCCGGCATACTTGCAAGGGGCCAAGTAAACCCTGATAACAAAAAGGTTGGATACGCTAATAACATTGCAATTTGAGCGGATTCTCCTTGATTCTTGCAAAAGATAGCAATGAAGAATCCAAAGGAAATAATTGAAATATAAAAAGGAACAGCAAGTAATAAAATATATACAGCTTCACTTTGTAAAGGTACATGAAAAATTTTAAAGGCTACAAGGCATCCACCAATTAAGGTAAATAACCCTGCTAATAAATAGACTATAAATTTCCCTATATACATTGCTATGGGATTATACTTTAAGAGCTCATTTAACTCATTTCTTTCTATTTCTCTAGTTAGAGAATTTGCAGCAAACATTAAGGTTATCTGTTGAAGTGCTACTGCCATAACTCCTAAAAGAATAAAATTAGTATAACCGAAGCTTGGATTATACCAAGGATGAAAACTTACCGAGATTGGCATAGCCTTGCTTGATGCTTCTTCAGCTAATAAACCTGTAGCTTCTAGTTTTTTTATAACTGTCCCCTTAGAGTAAGTCTGGACTATTTGCATTGCAGAGGCCATTGCCCCATTTGAAATTGCTACATTAGAAGTATCAATTCCTAAGAACACGCTGCTTGCTTTACCATTTTTAATATTCTTAGTAAAGTCTCGTGGAATTATTACAGCTACATCAATTTCATCATTTTCCATCAAACTTTTAATCTTTCCCTCGTCATTTAAATAATATTTAATATCAAAGCGATCAGATTTTTCAAAACCATTTGTAACCATTCTACTTATATTGCTAGGACTATAATTGATTACGGCTGTTTTTACATGTTTAACCATATTGGCTTGATACATATATCCAAAAACTAAAGTATATAAAATAGGTACAAATAGTAGTACAGCAAATGATTTTTTATCTTTGAAAAGTATCCGTATTTCTCGAAAAAATACATAGAAAAAACCTTTTATCATAAATTTTCTCCGTTTTTAATATCCTTATCTTTAATATCATTTTCTTTAGTATCTTTTTCTATAACGTTCTTATCTTTTAATAATATATCTACCATCATTCCTGGCAATAAGGTTCTTTCATCTGCTAAAACATTTATCTTAACTGCATAGGTAATAGTATCCTTTTCATTTAGCTCGTTAGTAGATTTTTTGATTGCAAAGTCTGGATTTTGATTTAAACTTACTATTTTCCCTTTAAAAGGTTCATCAGGATAAGCTTTACTTACAAATTCTACTTCATCTCCTATTTTTATATCTACTACTTTTATTTCATCCATATTTGCTTCTACCCATTTATCTTGATAGTTACTAATTGTTAATACTGGTGTTCCTTGTCCGATTAACTCTCCTTCTTTGGCAATTACCTCAGAGACAACACCATCAAAAGGAGCATATACCTTGGTATCCTGGATGTGTAAATTAACTTCAGCGAGTACTGCCTTAGCCCCACTAGCCTGCGCCCTTAAGGCTGCTATATCATCTTTATTTGCACCTTCCTGAGCTAAAGATAGTTGAGCTGTAACTGCTTCTACATCTAATTTTGCTACGGTGAGCTCAGTTTCTACATCATCTAATTTATCTTTAGGTAGGGCTTCTGCTTCATATAGCTGTAATAAACGATCATACTTGGTTTGTAATAATTGTACCTTTGCATTTGCCTTAGCTAATAAAGCTTCTATTTGCGCTATTTCTTGTGCTCTTGCTCCACTTATAGCTTTGTTTAATTGCGCCTCAGCTCCATTAATTCCAGCCTCTGCTTGCATTTTCTTTGCAATTAAATCTTTAGGATCTATTTCATATAACAAATCTCCTTTTTTAACACTTTGCCCCTCTTCTACCTTTAACGTCTTGATTTCGCCCGGAATTTTATTTCTTATGTCAATTTCTCTGGCTTCAACCGTTCCTGTTAATGTAGCTTTTTCTTCCATTACAGGTTCTTTCGCATTGTTACAGCCCACTGTAAATAAGGTTAAGACTAAAAAAGTAACTAATATTGAATTACGTATCCTTTTCAACATTACATATCCTCCTCTTAAGATTTAAATACACAAAGTGTTTAAAATTAAACTATATATGTGTTCTAATCTTTCGTTTAATTTTGTTTCTAAATCATCTACCCATAAATTATAGAGAACTTCTTTGCGGGCAAAGGTAAAAAAACACAATCCTGAAACGCTAATAACTAATTGATTTAAATCTATCTGCTCCTTAAATATCCCTTGTTTGACACCTTCATAATAAATATCTTGTAACCTATCATAGATAATTAAGAAAGTATCAGGTATTACGTTTTTGGCAACTTCGGCTCCAGATGTTTCTTCCCAAGCCATTATTTTTACATAGTTTTCATTATCACGCAGAAAATAATAATAATCTTTAATCAATTGTTTAATACAGGCAATTAAGTCATTTTGATTAATACAAACCTTTTCTCCCACAATAATCTTAATTTTATTGAAGTTCATTCTTAAAACTTCTTTATATAATTCTTCTTTAGAATGATAATAATGATATATCATTCTTTTATTAATTGTGGACCTTTCAGAAATTACATTAATAGAAGATGCATAAGGGCCTTTTTTTGCAAACTCCCTCTCTGCCTCTACTAGGATTTTTTGCTTAGTTAATTCAGCATTATTAGACATATATTCACCTCTTTTAAGTCAATTCCGCTTAGTAACCAGGTGGTTACTAGATAATAATATCCTAATTCTTCATTTTTGTAAATACTACTTTTGCACACAAAAAAACCACCTAATTAAGGTGGTTTTTTTGTGTTCCCGGCGACGACCTACTCTCCCAGGACCTCTGGTCCAAGTACCATCAGCGCTGGAGGACTTAACTACCGTGTTCGAAATGGTAACGGGTGTGACCCCTCCGCTATTATCACCGAGAAAATATGTAATTGTTGAGCAAACAATATATCCTTTATCTGTTTAAGTATTTTTCCTACTTAAACTTGAAATGATACTTTGCTCTCTCAAAACTACACAGTGAAGATTTTCGTCTTTATTTAGGTCAAGCCCTCGACCTATTAGTACTAGTCCGCTAAATACCTCACGGCACTTACACTTCTAGCCTATCTACCAGATATTCTCTCTGGAGTCTTACCAGCTTACGCTGTGGGAAATCTCATCTTGAGGTAGGCTTCGCGCTTAGATGCTTTCAGCGCTTATCACTTCCAAACGTAGCTACCC